>JBEBSM010000035.1:0-15652 GCA_040394315.1 Lujinxingia vulgaris | reverse complement strand
GCACGTTTTGGATGGATGTAAGATACCACTGGGTATTAGATGCAACACGGTCTTGGTTGCGACACCGTCTTTTTGCACGACAAGCGTGTGCCCGGCATTATTACCGCCCTGAAAACGGACTACGACATCAGCAGTTTCAGTCAATAGGTCGACGATTTTACCTTTACCCTCGTCGCCCCATTGTGCACCGATAATCACGTTCACAGTCATGGGTTTCCTGTCGTGTTGTGGTTTTTATTTGCTCGCGTTCATGTACTCCTGCTGCACGGCCCGAAGTCCATCGCCCAGTTGAATATTGGCACCAGCATCCAAAAGTGCGGATTCTAACGCGCTCATCGCGATAATCATGTCGCTGCGGTCGAAAAACCCGATGTGGCCGATGCGAAATACGGTAGAAACCAGATGATCCTGGCCGCCGGCAATCGTAACGCCGTATTTCTCGCGCATTGCACGAACAAGTGCCTGTGCATCGATTCCTTCCGGCACAACGGCCGCCGTCGCGCTGTCGGCAGGTGACTTCGTATACAGAGAGCATCCCAGCGCAAGCACACCGGCTCGTGCCGCACGTGCATTCAAGGCGTGGCGCGCAACCAGTTCCTCAAGACCTTCGGCCTGCATCAATTTTAAGACTTCGTGCAGTGCAACCACCAGAGAAATTGCCGGCGTAAACGCAGTCTGATTTTTCACCTGATTGGTGTGTTCGCGGCCAAGGTCAAAATAATACTTGGGATGGTCCGACTGTTTGTAGCGCTCCCATGCACGCTCATTGGCAGCGATAAACGCAAGGCCCGGCGGAATTCCAAACGCTTTTTGCGAGCCGGAAACAAGGATATCGATTCCCCATGCATCCATCGGAATGCGATGCACACCGACTGCCGTAATTCCGTCGACTGCAAACAACGCCTTGCCATGTTTTTGGACAACAGCCGCAAGTTCTTTCACTGGATGATAAACGCCCGTGGACGTTTCGCTGGCCGAAATCGTCACCATCGCGCAGTTCGGATGCCTGGCCAAAAGCGCAGCGAGCGCATCAGGATCGGCCGCTTCGCCCCAGGGAATTTCGAGTTCGACCACATTCATGCCGTAAGCCTTCGCAACCTGGCCCCAGCGTTCGCCGAATTTCCCGCCGCCGATTGAAATCAGCGTATCGTCACGTTTCGTGAAATTGATAATCGCAGCTTCAAAAGCTCCGGTTCCGCTGCATGTAAGCGTCAGAACTTCGTGTTCCGTTTCGAAAAGCCATTGCAATTGCTTGCGGACCTTTCCAAAAAGCACTTTGAACGCCGGCCCGCGGTGATGCATCAATTCACGCGCCATGGCCAAGCGAGCTTCTTCAGGAACGGGAGTTGGACCGGGAGCGATAAGAAATTTCTTTAGCATGCTGATTCCTACAAATATGGATTCGTTATTTCTAAGTATTATAAAGTTCCATCCAGCCAGTAATTCTACGAGTGGTTTACGTCATCCGCTCACCCTTCTCAATACGAACCGTTCGAAAATTATCATCGGCCAACAAGCCGATAAGCGTTATTGCCGACAACCTTTGAAACCCGGTCAAAAAGTTCAAGTTCGACGAGAATACTGCTGAGCTGCGCCACATTCCAGTTAAGGTGCCGTGCAAGCGTATCCACCATGATTTCACGATCCTTGGAAACACGTCCGAGTTCGTCCAATGCGGTTAGAACCTGTTGTCGATCCAATGCTAATCCCGACAAATCAAGCGGCAGATTCGCCTGTGCCGGGGTAGATTCTGCGGTTTTTGGTGGGTTCTTCTGTCGCGGCTGGAGCTGTCGCTGCGCTGAACGCGTCAGTCCATCCTCACGCCTTCGCTCATATACCTGAAAAACAATATCGTCGGCGTTTCGAACCGCGTGTGCACCGTGAACCAGAAGATGTAAGCAGCCGGCCGCATAAGGATCGTTCAAAGCGCCCGGCACAACACAGAGCATGCGTCCGATTTCGTCCGCTGCTGTTGCCGTAATCATGGTGCCACTTTTTAGCTCGGCACGAATTACAACAACCGCATCTGACAACGCGGCGATAAGACTGTTTCGGCGCGCGAAATGAAACGGTCTTGCACTGGCTCCGAGCGGATATTCCGAGATAACTGCGCCAGACTTTGCGATGCTCGCAAATAATTCGCGATGACGCCCTGGCGCTGGCTTATCAATCGCACCGGGCAATACGGCAAGCGTTGTGCCGCCGGCCACCAAACTGCCGCGATGCGCACAACCGTCCACACCCAGCGCGCCACCGCTGATGACCGCAATATTGGCATGGGCCAGGTCCGTCGCCAGACCGTCTGTAAACGTGCACATTTCCGGACTGGCTGCCCTGCTTCCCACAATAGCTACTTTTCGACCGCCATGAAGTGATTGTACATCACCCCATACATAGAGAAACGTCGGTGGATCCAGCAGATCAAGCAGACCAACAGGATAATCACTATCACCGCGATGCAACAAAGTTACGTCTGGCGACAGCCGTTCTCGATGCGCGTTCCAGAGCGAGATAAAATCCAGCTCCACTACGGTTTGCAGCCGTGCCCGCAATTTTTCACCGATATCCAGTCCCAAAAACTTCCGCGCATCCCAAATTTGACGAATATCGCCTGCAGTCGCCAGCAGCAATTCCTCAAAACCGCGCGTTCCGATGTCTCGACTCGACCACACACAAAATCTGGCGGCACGTTCGCTGTCATCTATCTCACGACTCCACAGATCCGATTGCATTCGCTCTCTCCTGAAAAATCCGAAGGTTCACCGAAGTTACTGATCTGTTATCGAGAAAAATGACAATTTGTTGCTTACAAAAAAACGACGTTCGCAATGAACGTCGTTTCTGAGCGTGCTTTTATAGAAAAACCTGTGTTTATTCTGTCACTTTCGCCAGAATAACCGTGATATTGTCGACGCCGCCATTGACGTTCGCACAGCGCACGAGCTCTTTACACATCGCGTCGAGGTCTGGACTTCGATTGATAATTTCCAAGAGTTCTTTGTCGTTAACCATGTCGGTCAGACCGTCGGAGCAAAGCAAGTACATATCGCCCACCTGGAACTCGTCGAAAAGCACGTCTACTTCGACGTCATCCGCCAGGCCGCAAGCGCGTGTAATCACGTTTTTGTACTGAAAGTACTCCGCTTCTTCCGCTTTCAAATAGCCCATACGCAGGTATTCGTTCACCAGAGAATGGTCGTGTGTGATTTGCTGCAACGTACCGTCACGCAGGCGGTAAGCGCGCGAATCGCCGATATGTGCGATGTACACGCCCGTGTCCGTAAAATACCCGGTTACGATTGTGGTGCCCATGTGATGGTATTTTTCGTTCTTCGACGCTGCGTCATACACTGTCTGATTTGCTGTCAACAACGCGCGACTGAGACGATACTGATCGAGATCGACTGTTTCGTCACCGTTCAATTCTTGCGCTAACGCATCGTTATCGTCTGCAACAACCGTCTGGCGGTAATATTCGACAATGGCTCGAATCGCCATTGCACTCGCCACCTCGCCGGACAGATGTCCGCCCATGCCGTCGGCAACGATGCAGAGCGCTTCGTCGCCCTGAGAGAGGTAGAAATCATCTTCGTTATGATCACGCGTACTTCCGACATCCGTAATGCCAGCACATTCTAACTTCATGCACCCTTCCTTAACTGATAACCTTTCACATACCGAAAAAACATCTCCGGCTATGTGAAGTCTACGGCACAAAACAGCAATGCCCGGTTTCGATGATATTGAGCGCCGCCCAATAATCACACCGACGCGCTTCGAGTTGCAGAGTATATGGACGGATAGCGCGTGAGTAAAGCACGCGCTTTATATCCTTAACAATTAATCACGTTGTTGCGCGTCTCAGTCGACACGCTCGCCAGACCAGGTGGCGGAAAACGGCGAGGCGGACTGTCCATTTCCGTTTTGAAGTGTGCCTTCGAAAACGCCATCTTCGATAAAGTCGACGATACCATCCGACGTCGTTTCTATCAGCTTGCCGCTACCGCCAAGTGTTAAGCCCATGTCGAATTCGAGGTTACGAACAAGCATGTCTGCAAAACTGAAGATAGTCGAGACAGCCGTTGTACAAAAGCCCTCGATTTGCGCAGCACGCAGGCACGCACCCAGCGCACAGATTTCACCGTTTGGAAGAATCGATTGGGCGAGTCGGTCACAACCAATCCAGTGCGCAAATGCTTCGCTCATCGAATGTGCAACACCGCCTGTCATTGCCGGCAAAATCACTTCATTAAGTACGTAGATAATCAATCGACCGTAGCGCAGACTGACGGCATGGCGATCGACCTGAAGCTGATTGTACGCTACGACGCGACCACTCCACTCCGAACTGAGCAAACCAAGCTCCTGGAATTGACCGCTGGCATCCGGCACAAGTCGAATGGCACCACAATCTGGGGGTGAATTTGCATCGCAATTCCAGCGCCAGTACAGCGTGATGCCAACCCAGTTATCGGTTCCACGAAATTCGTAATTAGAGCTGAGCTTTCCAATCGTTAATTCACTGTGAACTTGCAGATTTGCAACAACGTCACGCAGATCGCGGCCCGCATCACGGAGCTTACGAAGGTTCTCGTTTCGCTCGATGAAGTTGTTAATCATGTTCTGAAAAGCCGTGTCGAGATTCGTCATACTCAGGAACGTGTCGAGCGAGCCGCTGATAATCCCGCCGACAAGATTACGAATCAAACTGATGATTTCGTTATAAATCGCGCGACCTGGATTGTCGAAAACGTTTAATACGCGAACGATTACCGCGCCGACGGTTCCAGAGTCAGCCAGTGCATCGTTGAAATCCCAATAACTAATGACGTCATACTGTCCGACCGGAACGAGCGGGATAAACTGCAGCAACATCTCGATTTCGAGTGTGCGATCTGCTTCAATTCGAATCCGATCCGAACATCCCCCTGCCACGACCTGATCGCGGTCACCACGTGCGATAGCCGTTACGATATAACCGGGGCGTGTCCCAAGATTATCAAACGTGACGGTTTCGCCGGCATACTCCGCCTGGCGCAGTGCAAGTGGCTCTTGTTGGATCGCAATCAACGGGTAGAAGTCATCACACGTAAAGGCATCCGTTCGGTACAGACGAACATCGACGTCTTGCAAGCGCATAATCGTTGGTGCTGTGTTGGTGAGTTTTACCTTCAGACCACCGGTTGAATCGGGCTGAATATTCAGAACAAAATCGACTGCATTGGAAGAAGCATGTCGCGCACGAATTTTAACACTTCCCGGCTCAATACCGCTGTGGAATGTGTTGTTCGCGATGCCCGATGATGTGGTCGATGTGTTTCGCGTTGAGAGTGAACCGACTTGCTCGGAAGACGTCTCGAGGATTTCGAAAGCAATCTCCTGATCCTCAACAACCGTACCGGTCCCTTTTACGTACAACTGAACTTTGAGTTCGATATTATCGGTAACATTGACAATGCGCTCAAGTTCACCGAGCGGCACAAGCAAATATTTATCGCTTGGTTGCGACGTACCGTCATCTTCGCGCGGTTTGTCTGGATCACCGGTTGTGGATACTTCCGTCATCCCGGAATCGCCACAGCCCGCGAGAAACAAGGCCAGCAAAATAAAAACAAAAATAGAATAAAAACGATCAAAAAATTGACGGTTCATTTAGATTCCCGCGTCTGGGATATTCGATAAAATCAATTCGTCTGCACCAGACAAAGTTTAACAGTCTTGTCGACGTAACGCAACGCACTGCAAATGTTTCGGAATAAAAAACCGATGCTCTTATTGTTTGGTGACAAGCAAGCGCGACGCCAGACTCTGACTGATGCTCACTTCACCGTCGTTAAGACGCAGGAACATCTGCCCATCAAAAGATAGAACATTGATGACTTCTGCGGACGCGCCTGGAATCAAACGAATCGATTCAAGGTATCGCAAAACCTCTGGCTCTTGATCGAGGACTCGCTCGACGCGAACAAGCGTTTGGGGCCGTACATCGCTGAGCGGAATAGCGTTATGGCTGTGAAGCTGGCCATCTGCTGTTGGGATAGGATCGCCATGCGGATCAAAGCGCGGATGCGACAAAAACTTATCGATTCTCTCGGCCAGCTTGTCGCTCATCGCATGCTCGAGACGCTCGGCCTCGGCGTGAACTTCGTCCCAGGTATAATTGAGCGTTTGAACGAGAAAAACTTCGATCAACCGATGGTTTCTGATCACGCGTAAAGCGATGCGATTGCCCTGCTCGGTTAACCGTGCACCGCGGTACGGCTGATATTCGATCAGGCCATCGTCACTGAGTGCTTTGAGCATATTGGTGACGGATGGCTGCGAAAGTTCCATTTGTTCCGCCAACGCCTTGGTCTTTACACGTTCTTCGGGCGCGTCACCCTGAAGGTGGTAAATTGTCTTGAGATAGTCTTCAACAGATATGGTTGGCATAGTGTGCGTAAACACCACAAAAAAGTCCAAATTTGTATTTTACAGACGATGGCACCAATTATGTAAATCAATCTGCCTGAATCGCCTGGGCGTGGGGTACGTTTTTGCGGTTTACCACGCGTCGGTTTTGCAACAAAACACCATAACGTGGGCCAAACAAAAATGCTGCCGCATAGAGCAAACCGCCGACAACGACAATTGCGCCGGCCGCCGAACTATCAATCCAGATTGCGACATACATTCCCACAACTGCCGAAATAATACCATGCGCAACTGCAACCGCCAACATCGTGTGAAGACGGCTGGCGAGTCGATGCGCCGTGGCGGCCGGTACGATCATCAGTGCGATGACCAAAATCGCGCCTACCGCTTCGAAGCTAGCAACGGTGGTTAGAGAAACCGCCATCATCAAACCGTAATGAACTGCCGTTACGGGAATCCCAATGCTGCGCGCAAACTCCGGGTCGAAACTACTTGCACTGAGCCAGCGGTAAAAAACAAACGTGAGCAAGACGACCAGTGGTGTGACGATCGCGAGCAAAATCATCGACCGGTCAGAAACGCCCAGGACGTCGCCAAATAACAGACAGTGCGTGTCAATGTGCGCGTCTTGAACGCTTGTCGACAGTAAGATCACGCCAATCGCAAACATCGCGGTAAAAACAATTCCAATCGCTGCATCCGGTCGCACGTTGGGGCGGCGCGACAGCGTTTCGATACCAAATGTTGCCAGCAATCCTGTTGCCGCAGCGCCCACCAACATGAACGGCGCGGCCAACGAACCGCTGACCAGAAATGCCGCAACGATTCCCGGCAGCGCGACA
The DNA here is from genome assembly GCA_040394315.1 of Lujinxingia vulgaris. Classification (GTDB taxonomy): domain Bacteria; phylum Myxococcota_A; class Bradymonadia; order Bradymonadales; family Bradymonadaceae; genus JACCWM01. The sequence continues at coordinate 8,396 of JBEBSM010000035.1, read as the reverse complement.
TGCGCAAGCGCGTCCGCAATCATACTCATGCTACGTAAATACAGAAAAACGCCGAGTATCGCGCATGAAATGGCCACCAGAAGCACGGAAAACATGCCCCGCCCCATCCACGCACCCCAGGTCCAAGGATCAACTAGAAACTCAAGCATCGCTTTACACCCTGTTTCCTTCAAGTTTTACTTCAAGTACTCGATTTGCTTTTTGTGAGCGTTTCTTCAACGCAGTCGTTAACAAACCACCGCGTGGGCCGATGAACAGCGCCACGATAAAGATGAATGCCGCCACCAAAACCATGGCAGGCCCTGTGGCAACGCCTTCGACAAGGTAGCTAAAAAATGCGCCGAACGCGCCAGAAACAGCGCCACAACCCATCGATATGAAAACTACACGGCCGAATCGTTTCGAGAAAAATAGTGCTGTCGAAGGTGGAATAATCAACATCGCCGCGACCAAAACGACACCGACCGCCTGAATCGAAATCACAACGCTGACCGATAATGCGCCCAGCAATCCGGCCTGAATCCAATTCGTCGGAATGCCAATGGCTCGCGCAAAGCCTTCATCAAAAATTGTCAATTTGAGCGGTCGATAGAAAATGCCTACCAGTCCAACCAACGTCAGACTTACGGCAAGAAGCACGTAAAGCTGTGAGCGTGCCATGCCGGCTGCGTTTCCAAACAAAAAGCCGTTCAAACCTGATTGCGCGCCGGTTGGTGAGTTCTGGATATACGATAAAAGTACGATTCCGATTCCAAAAAACACCGACATTACAATGCCAATCGCGGCATCCGGTCTGGTACGTGGCCCACGTCCAATCACACCAATCAGCAGCGTTGCGGCCAGCGCGGAGAACAATGCGCCGACGAGCAGTCCACCCATTGATTTGGATCCAATGATCAAAAACGCGATACAAACGCCCGGCAATGTTGCGTGACCGGTCGCGTCGCCAATCAGCGACATACCGCGCAGCACCATGAACGTTCCAATCAGACCGCAAACCGCGCCGACCAGAATCGATGCCATGAGTGCATCGAACGCAAATGCATAGCGAAACGAGAAAAACTCGATCGCTCGCTCCCACAAAACGCTCATTGAAATCGCAGCCGATACAAAAAACATCACGACGTTACCAACGTTACATTGTTTTTATCATTACCGATGATTGCGAGTCGTCCGCCGTAGGTTTTTTGCAACAATTCCGGCGTAAAACACTGCTCAATCGGGCCGTGCGCGATGATCTTTCGATTCATCAAGATTACATCATCAAAATATTCGCCGACCGTAGCCAGGTCATGATGCACGACGAGTACGGTTTTCCCGGCGTTGCGCAAACCGCGAAGCACGTCGACGATCGCGCTTTCGGTTGCTGCGTCGACGCCCACAAACGGCTCGTCCATCAAATAAATATCGCCCTGCTGAGCCAGCGCCCGCGCCAAAAACACGCGCTGCTGCTGCCCGCCCGACAACTCGCCGATTTGCCGATCTGCAAGCTCCGTCAGGCTCACAAGATTCAGTGCTGCTGCTACCTGGGCGTGGTCTTCGGCCGAAAACCTTTTCAGAAACCCGACGTGTCCGTATCGTCCCTGCGTTACGACATCTTTTACGGTCACCGGGAAATCCCAGTCTACCGAACCACGCTGTGGCACGTAAGTTATGCGTCGCCGCGCGCGCGCATCGGTTGAACCAAATACTTTGATTACGCCGCTTGCTGGTTTTAACGATCCAACAATAGCCTTAATCATCGTTGATTTACCGGCACCGTTTGGACCGACAACGCCAATCAGCCGCCCTTCAGTCAAGGTAAAAGCGATGTTTTCGATCGCGAGCTGGTCGCCGTAATAGACATTCAAATCGCGTACAGAAAGTACTTCACTCATCTGCTATCACTCCTTTGTTCCGCCGGTACTTCTCTCAACAAACGGCGTGTATTTACCGCCAAGTTCCTCGGTGATCATCCGAACATTATCGACCACGGTGCCCACAAACGTTTCCGCTGCGCTTCCGCGCGTACCGATGCTATCGGAATAGAGTGGTCCGGCCAGTTTTGCGCCTGTTTCACGACTGACCTGTCGGATCAATGCAGGATTCACCGAAGTTTCGATAAATACGGCTGGAATTGCGTTCTTTATGACTGTTTCGATCATATTCGCCACGTCGCGTTGACTTGCTTCTTGCTCGGTGCTGATCCCCTGAATCGCCCGAACATCGATTTTGTACGCACGGCCGAAGTAATTAAACGCGTCGTGGCTCGTCACCAAAATACGCTGCTGCTCGGGAATCGTGGCGAGTTGTTCCTCGATCCAGTCGTCGAGCCGGTCAACGGTCTTGAGATACGCATCGAGTTGCATCTGAACTTTCTGCCCGTCCGCAGTTTCTTTGCCGAGCAATTCGACCGTTTCATGGCCAACCGTCTCGGCGGCCACGCGCCAGGCTTTGATATCGAACCAAAAATGGGGATCGACGCCACCCGGGCTATCACGCATCGAAATCGGTTTAACATTCTTACTCGCCACCACCACCGGACGCTCGCCGCCGGCATGACGTACGAGGTTTTCGATCCATCCCTCGAGATACACACCGCTCATGATCACCATCTGGCTTTCAGAGATTTTGCGGGCATCACCAGGCTTTGGCTGGTAAATGTGCGGATCGGCACCCGGGCTCATGATGCCGTCGACATGAACGACATCGCCACCAATCTGACGAGCCAGATCTTCGAGCATGGTCGTCGTTGCAACAATTTTTGGTCGTGACTCCGACCGGCCGTCTGCGCCGGCAGCCTTCGAGCTATTCGAATCGCATCCAGCAAACAAAATGCCAAACGCCATTAGAATCAACAAAAATCTCTGCATATAAAACTCGCTTCTGTCTTTCCGGTACTACCAAAAAAATCATTAGAAGTGCGCCCTCTTAAAGAAGCCGACTTACGAACAATAATATTAGCCATCGCTAACAATAATTCAACCTGAATCGGCTCTTTTCGCAAAAAAAATCCGCTATCTCCGCAATATTGCGGAAATAACGGACTATAAATCGACTTCTGAAACAGTGGGTGGCGAGAACCATGCGCCACCGAGATTACATATTAAAAAGTCAGCGTACTGGGGCGGCCGGCCAATCCGAGCATGAAGCGTGCTTCCAGATAGGATTCGGACATCGCGAAGTTAAACAACGCATCCACCGCGCGGTTGTGTCGCAGTCGTTTTTGCGTGGCAGGTTCGGTCAAATCCAGATCCCAGCCTTCCATGCGCAGGATGCATCGCGCGGCGGCCGTGACGTCGCCGCACAAAACAAGACCTGCGCGATGTGCAAATGTTTCGATAGCTTCCGGCCAGGCTTCACAATGCGCATCGGCAAGATGATCGCTGAGACCATCAAGTCCCTGCACAATCCGGCGACGTGCGCCGGTAAAGAACGGGCTTGAAACCTGTTCTGCCAGATCCTGACTGACGATATCGACGCGTTCGGTGAAACCTTTGCCGGTCTGGCGAAGTAAAACACCTTCGATCAAATGCCAGAGTTTGCGGCCATCCAGTGTTAACAGTGCTGGCAAGTCGCTCCAGGCAATCGCTGCACAATAACCGGCCACAAAACGTTGCTCGGGTTCGGTGAGTTTCTCGATGAAATCGCTATTCAACCAGACATAAGGTGCAGTGTCCGGAAAAATCTGCGGGCTGGCCGGTCCGCTGTCGCCGAGCAAAATCTTGTATTTTCTGATTCCAAACGCTTCAAACGCGCAATCAAAAGCATCGACAAGTTTATCGCCCTCGGTACGCCGCAAACGGTCGCCCTCCAGCGCTTTTCGCTGCGGAAGTTCGTCGGACCAAATCTTCTCTGCAATCGGCGCGACAGCTTTCAAAACGTCCATCACACCGGCGCATAGTGAATCAGGCAGCAGATGCTTTTCGATAGCATCACGATCAAATGCACGTGAAGGACGACTTTTCGTGCGTGTATGCGTGTCTTGAACGTCGCAACCCAGCGTTAGCAAGGTTTGGCGTGCAACGCGCAGTCGATCATAAGCCTGAGCGCGCTCAAACAACGTGATCAGTCCACGATAAATACTGGGTTCAAATGCTTCCAGCGCGACAAGCTTTTGAAATTCTTGATAAGCGGCACTTTCGCGACCGGCGATTTGCGCCAGGCAAAAAGCGCGTCGGCGAGCAAAATACAGCCATGTCAAATGTTCATGGCGCGTAAGTTCCATCAATTCTTCGTACAATCGCGCGGCCGGATCGAACCATTTCAGATCTTCATCGACGGCTTCAGCAGCGCGAGCCAAAAGAGCAACGCGGCTGTTGCCGATTTGATTTTTGGCGAGCTGTTCGAGCTGCTCGACGCAGTCTTCGAGTTCGTCTGCGGACATGGCCAGGTCGATCAAATTGTCGAGATCCTGGACCGATTCAGGAAATGCGTGAACAACTTTCCATTGCAATCGGTAAGCTGTTGCTTCGTCGCGAAGCGCATGCCAGTGAACATTGATCAGCGTGCGCCAATCGTCGACCTCGGTTTCGAGGACGCTAAATTTGAGGACACTTTCGAATAGTTCGACTGCGCGACGGGGATCTCCGATGCGAACATGGGCGTGGGCGAGTTTTCGGCTGACTACTTCGGTCAGGGGATCGCCGGGATATTCGTGGATCAGGTGTTCCATGCAGTCGACGGCGTCGCTAACGCGTTCTTCATCGTCGAGCAATAATTCAGCGAGCCACAGACCGGACTGTAGCCGCTCGGGAACGGTGGTGGCGCTGTTGGTAATGTACTCAAAATGCGTTTGTTGGAATTGTGTGGCGCCTTCCAAATCACTGGCAGCCAGCGAGATGCGTACGAGTTCTCGCAAAAATGTTGGGTTTTCTGAAAGCTTCCAGCATTCGACGAGTGCAATACGTGCATTCTCGAGATCGGCCAGATTTACTTCGAGCACCTTTGCCAACATGTCGTAGAGATACAGACGTCGGCTCACGCTTAAATCGGCCCGTTCGAGATTGGAATTCAGGCAGCTTCGCAAAAGCGGCCATTTTCCGGCCATTCTTAGCGACGCGTACAGCGAATCGAGTGTGTCTTCCTCGACGCCGTACGTGTCACGGACAGCGATTTTTAAGCCAACGTCGTCCGCGTTCACATGTTCGGACGCAGCCAGTTCATCGCTGCTTTCGTCGGCAAAACCGATTACATCCGGCTCGCTGATTTCGCTAATTTCTTCGGAAGAAGCATCGATTACGCTATTAATTTCTTCTTTTTCGGCTTCAAAATCCGTTATCTGTGCAAAAGCGTGGCCTGCGGCTTCAGCGAACAGCAAATCCAGGGCAATGGGCGCCTCGCTTTTGGATGCAAAGTCGACCATTTCGAGCAAACGGTTTACGGACAACTCGGCACTTTGAACGAGTTCCATTTCCGCACGCGTCCATCGATTGTACGAATGGAAATCGCCCGCCAACAAGGATTCGAGTGCACGCAAACGCAGGCGTGGTGCGCTGTTTTCGAAACGGTTATCGACATCAACGACATTGTTTGTTTCTTCGAATCGAAGCAGATTTCCGTGCAGAATCTCGACAAAATCGCGACCGATCAGATGCATTTCGTGCGCATCCTCACCAACATGTTCTGCGACGGATTCCAGTTCCAACTCGCTGAGCAACCAGTTTCTCTCGATTGCATCCAGAGTAGGCAATCCAAGTGCCAGCGTTTGGCGGTCAACCGTGGTCAGTTCCAGGCGTGGAATGTTGATCAGGGCTTCCTGCGCGTAATGCGGAACCATGGTTCTGGCGAGTTTGAGTGAATCGCGCTCATGCGCTCGCGCCATGGAAAGTCGCAGAACGATCTGATTTTCGAGGCTTTCCTGATCGCCACCAGCTCGGTACGCCCTGCTCGCTTCTGGACACGATTCGGCGCGCTCGCGCAGCCGAGCGATGACTGAGAAATAGATATCTCGCGTCCAGCCATCGAGTGGCTTCATCAGCAGATCTTCAAGCGTATCGGCAAGCAGGCCTGGCGCTTGTTGGGCGGCCGTCCAGGTGCGCACAATGCCATTCAACCAGTGCAGGTTTTGCGGTTCGGCTTCCAGCGCGTCCATATAATAGGCGAAGGATTCGGCGGCCTTGCCGAGATGCCATTCTTTCAAGCGTGCGAGATCGCCAAGAACGGCCGCGCGCTCGGCTGCAACGAGTGGTGAATGCAGGCGATGTTCAAGAAGTTCGGCTACGCGCTGCCAGTTTTCTTTGCCTTCGTACAGTCGAAGCAAGGTCGAGAAAACGAACGCATTGGTTGGATTTCGCTCAAGAATATCTTCGTACAGCGTGATCGCGTCGTTGCGACGCTCTAAGCGCGTTTCAAACAGTTCGGCCAGCGCGCCGAGTTGACGCATTGCGTCGGCGTTGTTTTCGCCCAGATGCAGCTCGCGACCGGTCATCTGCACGATTTCCGTCCAACGTCCGCCGCGCATATAAATACGGCCGAGACCTTCTAGCGCTGGCAAAAAGTCGGGAACTTCTTCAAGTGCCTGTCGGTAAAAGTCTTCCGCACGACTGACATCGGCCAGGTGTTGCTCGACAATTTCCGCGTTACGAACGTGGGTTGCAGCGAGTTCTTCGGGATCGTCGATCAGAAAGCATTCGCGGATATTGAGATCGAGCAGTTCTTCCCACTGCTGGCTTCGCGCATACAGTCGGCCAAGCGCGGTAAAGACGCGTGGATTGTTCGGCTCGATTTCAAGAATTTCGAGCCATGCGCCGATGGCAACATCGATATTATTGAGACGCGTTTCGGCAACTTCGGCCACTTTATCGAGCAGATAGAGTTTTTGACGCCGCGACGGCGTGCTTTCGACCTGCGCGAGAAACAAATCCGCCAGCTCGCTCCATTGTTCCATGACGCTGAGCAAACGTGCTGCTGAGCGAAGTGCCGGCAGGTAATTCGTTTTGAAAGTTAGAACTTTTTTGTAGTGTTCGAGCGCACACTGCTGGTTTTCAAGTCTTGTTTCGTAAATTTCAGCGACCTGAAAATGGCGGCGCCACAACACTGGAGAATTTCCGGCGGCGGCGATTTCGCGCTCATGCAGTTCGACCAATCCGCGCCAATTTCCACGGCTGGTGTAAATTCTGCCAAGCGCACGAAGTGCCGGCACGTGTTCTGGACTGTAGCTGAGTGCTTCGCGATAAACTTCGGCTGCGGCCTGCTCGAGATCTGCTTCGACTTCGTACAATCGGCCAAGGCGAGTGAGCAAATAAACACGTTCATCGGACGAAAGCGGTCCTTCGAGGCGTCGATTGATGACGTCGATAAGCTCTGCACCGGCCGTTGCGCTGCCCTGCAATGCTTCGCGTTCCAGCAAACTTTGGCGGGTGCGTAAAAGCGTCCAGTCCTCGGATTCCGAGCCACTGTCGCATGCGCCCTTTAACAGACCGGCCGCGGTCGATGGGCTATCCGTTTTTGTTTCGTAAAACATGGCCAACGCAAGGGCATGCGCGCCTTTTCTGGATTCTGCGCGCTCCGAACGTCGCAAAATACCGAACGCATCATCGCGTCGTCCACGCTCATACAAAAGAGCGAGCAAGCCTTCTTCCAGATCACCTGGAAGTGGACCTTCGTGAGCCAGCTCATTGTAGATATTGAGTGCTTCTTCAGGCCGCCCGCATGCGTTCAGCCATACGGCACGTTCCGCACGCAAATAAGTGCGCGTAGCCTCGTCGAGTTCGCTGTGTTGGCTGGCATTTTCGAGCCATTCAAGCGCTTCATCGAAACGGCCGGTTTCAAGCAGTGCGTCGAGCTGAAGTTGTGTTGCCCACAACACGGTGAAAACCGGCAAGCGCGACAGGCCAATGCCTGCATCCATCGCACTTTCGACCCATCGCAGCGTTTGCCGTGCTGCCATGTCCTGTTGCCATGCGACGTCTGCACGCTCAAGCGCGAGCAGCGTACGATATTCATCTGCACCGCCCTGGCTGTAATCAAAGTGTCCCTCGAGCGATTCAAGCACCAGTTCGGCGTTGTCCGTGGAACGCAAAAGTCGACGTTCAACTGTGCGCTCAAGGCTATCGCTAAGGTCCAGGTCTTTTACCTGGGCGATACTTTCCAGCGCGGATTCAAAACGACGCAAGGCTTCGTCGCTCAACGCGGCCGAAAACAGCGCGTCACGAACCAGCGGCACACGATCGAGCACATGGTGGCTGTCTTTCAAAGACGCAGCGCGAAATGCTTCAAGCAGATCGTGTCGAACCGCGATTTCTTCTGGCGGCCGAAACAAAGCCTGCCGGCGCGTGATCACATTCTCGACTGTTTCGCTAACCGGCTCTGAACTTTCAGGCCGGTGAAACTTCGCAACACGCGTTGCTTTTTGGGGCAATTCGTTTGAGGGGGGAAGATCCGATACTTCTTGGGCCATCCTTAGCTCCTGTACA
>JBEBSM010000034.1:0-15923 GCA_040394315.1 Lujinxingia vulgaris | reverse complement strand
CACCCTCACCGGTCTGGCCGGCATGGGCGATCTGGTTTTGACCTGCACCGGCGGCCTCAGCCGTAACCGCATGGTCGGCGTAGAACTCAGCAAAGGCCTCACGCTCGAACAGATTTTCGCCGACACCAACGTCGTTGCCGAAGGCGTCAAAACCTCCCAGAGCGTCTACAACCTGGCCAAAAAACTCAACGTCGAAATGCCCATCACAGATCAGGTCTACCAGGTCCTCTACGAAGGCAAAAGCGCCCACCAGGCCGTCGAAGACATCATGAATCGTGAACTCAAGCCAGAACTCACCGGCTGGTACTAAATCTCCACAAAACCCGCACCAACACTAGCCCAATCCCTGTCTCTGAGACGAGAGCCCAATCCGCATCCGCCACGAACTCCCAAATAACCCCGGAGCCTTTATGATCAGAACCAACCAGAGTCTGCCAGCCATAGGGCTGTGTATCATCCTGTTATTCGCCTTTTCAGCCTGCTCAGATGACACAAAATCGACAAAACTCTCGGATCCCGATACAGAAGTCGACGACAAAGACGTACCTGTCATCCCCGATGACAAAGACGTCCCCGATGACAAAGACGTCCCCGGCAACCCGGACGTGATCGATCCGATTGAGCCAGGCAGTTTCAAGCTTAGCGGACAATTAGTCCCCACAGGCGGATTGTCGATGAGCGATAACTTTACCTTATCCGGGAACCTCGAACCGGCAATCTCCAACAAAACAAGCTCAAGCACCAACTTTACGCTTAAACTGAAGCCGCCCCACAGCAAAACGCCCTGAACCACCCTGTTGAATTCCTCACATTACAAATTGATTAATACTTATAATTTTTGGAGCCATCATGAAACTTTCAAAGTACACGATAGCCATCATCGCAATACTTTTATGCCTGGGATTCACACTGAACGCCGCAGCGGCTGTTCCGGGCACGATGACCTATCACGGCGAGTTGAGCGACGGCGCCGGTCAACCGGTGAACGCGCCGGTCGGTGTTGAATTTCGCATTTTTGACGCCGAAACCGACGGCACCCAGGCATGGAGCCAGCCAACCATGTCGATCGATGTTAACGACGGCAGCTTTTCGGTTCAACTCGGCGCCAGCACGCCTCTCAACGACGTCTTCGACGGCAACACCTACTGGCTCGAAGTCGTCATCAACGGCGAAACACTTGTGCCACGCACACAGATCGAGTCCGTCCCCTACGCGTTTCACGCCAGCACGGCCGCCGACGCCAACATGCTCCAAGGCCAAAACGCAGCCGATCTCATCGCCTCAGCGGCCGCCGCCACTGAAACGCCCTCCGCCTCCGACATCGCCTACGACAACTCCACATCCGGCCTGGCCAGCAACAATCTCCAGGCCGCGCTCGACGAACTCGCCGTACTCCGCGCCCGCCTCGACGCGCTTGAATCAACTTCCAATAGCCACACCACGTCGATTGCCACCGCCACCGCCAATATCGCGACCAACACCACCAATATTGCATCGAACACCACCAAGGTGAACACCGCCACAACCAATATCGCTGCCAACACCACCAAGGTGAACACCGCCACAACCAATATCGCTGCCCTCACTCCCAAAGTGAACGCCAACACCACCAATATCGCTACCCTCACCCCCAAGGTCGCTAATCTGGAAGCCCTCACGAAAGACATGGAGCGCAAGCAAATCAACGGCAAAGATTCCGTGATCTTCAACAAGGTCAACGTCCATGTACGCGACGGCTCGAATGCCACCATCAGCACAACCTCCGGCCTGGGCAACCTGATCATCGGTTATGATGAAGCTCGGAGCACGGATTCAGTAAAAACCGGCGCACATAACCTGATCGTCGGCTCAAAACACAACTACTCGAGTTATGGTGGATTCGTTTCCGGCTTTGAGAACAGCATTACCGGATGGTTCGCAAGTGTCAGCGGCGGTCGCGAGAACACCGCCCACGGCCACTACTCCTCAGTCAGTGGTGGTGGTGCCAACACGGCCCACGGCGGTGACTCCTCAGTCACTGGCGGCTATAATAACACGGCCTCCGGCGGTACCTCCTCAATCAGCGGCGGTATCAACAACAAAACCTCCAACAATTTATCCTCCGTCAGTGGCGGTTACAACAACACGGCCTCAGGCGAAGGCTCCTCAGTCAGTGGCGGTTCCAACAACACGGCCTCAGGCCACTACGCCTCAGTCAGTGGCGGCAACAACCGGTCCGCGACCCTTATTCGTTCTTGGAGCGCAGGTAGCCTTACCGAAGCTAACTAATCTTCGCTTCCACGCATTAACCACTAAAAAGCCGCCTCTTCCATCTCCCCTTGGCAGATAGAAGAGAGTGAGAATTATACGAACTACAAATGATCCTCACGATTCGCTCCAACGTCTGCGCGGCGAGTCATAAATTGAGGGTAACCGTTCAGCCCCTCCACACAAACACTGGCTGAACGCCCTGTTTTTTAGAAAAACGCCGCCGTGCCTATCACGTAATTTATGGAAACGAGGCTACCAAGAGACTGGCGAGATGCTCGAATTACAGCTGGAAGCGTAACGCGGGAGAGCGTTGAAACGCATTGATGTGCTGAAGGCGCCCTCTTTCGACAGTGAAAAAGCGCGTGTAAAACGACAGCCTTTTATCCGAGCAAGAAGTAGTCGGTCGCGTTCTTTTCGGGGAGAACGCGTTTTGCAAACGAATATCGCATCTGCACCCGGGGAGAACGCGACCTTACGTTTGTAAATCGCCCGTGCACCCAGTGCAGACATGGTTTGCGCATTTTCAAAAACCTTAAAACGTACATGCACCCGGGTACAGACGCGTTTTGCAAACGAATATCGCATCTGCACCCGGGTACAGACGCGTTTTGCAAACGAATATCGTATATGTACTGCTTTCGGAAGGACTTCATCGTGGGCAAAGGAAAAAATAGGGGGGATGAGGCCGACGGAGAAGTAGCGGGATTGGGGGTGGCAGAGACGATTTTAGCATCTGCTTAACCCGCATGAAGTCGTGAGGGGACTGAACGGTTACAATTGAGGAGTACGCAAAGCCTTCGTCGATTTAGGACCGCCGCCCCTGCATATTTCCTACCAGCACTCCCAGCAAAATCAGCGGCCCACCGATCAACATCTGCATCCCGGGCTGCTCACCCAGCACCAGCCACGCAATCACCGCCGCAATCACCGGCACCAGAAGCATCATCTGCGTGGCACGCGTCGCCGGCAAAATCGACAACGCGATATTGCTCAGCCAGTACCCCAGACTCACCGGCACCACGCCCAGATAAATCACCACCAGCCACGCGTTTTTGCTCAACGCCTCCATCTCCGGCCACGCCCACGGCAGGTACGCGACCATCGGCATACACCCGATCAACGTCGAATAGACCGCGAAATCGATCGCTCGATAACGCTCCAACAACCCCTTGCTCAAAATCGTGTAAATCGCATCGCAGAGCGCCGCCAGCAGCACAAAAATCACGCCCACCGACACGCTCACGTCCATGCCCAGCAGACTGATGATGCTCACGCCCAGCAGGCTTACCGCAAGCCCGGACGCGATCCGCATCGTGATCGTCTCTCGCAAAAACCTCGCCGCCAGCACCGCCGTCCACACCGGCGTCGTCGCGATAATAAAACTCGCCTGACCCGCCGAAATATAGGTCGCGCCAAGATTCAACAGCAGATGATAGCCCGAAAAACCCAGGATCGCCGCCGCCACCACGTATTTCAGATCTTCGCGCGCCGGTAATTTCACACCGCGCACCAGACCCACCACCAGCATCGTCGCCGCCGCGATCATCATCCGCAGCACGGTAAACGACATCGGCGTCATAAAATCGAGCATGTAACGAATGCCCGAAAACGCCGACGCCCACATCACCATCGTCACCAAAAGCAATACATACGCAAATAGATTACGTCGGGCCGTAGACGACAAATTTATATCACGCCGTACATTCATAATTGCACCCGACTCTATTCAACAAACACCCTTCAAAATACATTAGAACTTAAATTCGCCATGAAGCTCTTCCAATCCCGGAGTCCCCGGAGGATTCGGCAGAAAACGAAGATTTGGATATTGTTGCTTACAATAGTTCAGCGCCCAGTCATTGCGGAAAAGAACCATCGGCAAATTGTCCCGATCGATCAGAACCTTCGTATACTCGGCTCGGTTAAACACGCCCTCGTCATAGCCCTCGCCGTCCACCCAGCGCGCATGACGAAAGCCCAGCGGCCGCAGATTGACCACGACCTTATACTCATGCTCCAGACGGAATTTAAGCACTTCAAACTGCAACACACCGACCGCGCCCACGATCGCATCCAGATCCCCCAGATGCGGCTGACGAAATACCTGAATCGTACCTTCTTCCGAAAGCTGATCGAGCCCCTTGTTGAGCTGCTTGCGCTTCAACGCATCGCGAACCTCAACCACCGAGAAATGCTCCGGACTAAAGCGAGGAATACTCGTTTCCTCAACCGCCTGTCCGGTAAACAACGTATCCCCAATCCGGAAATTACCCGGATCATACAAACCGATAATATCACCCGCGTACGCTTCCTCGACGATTTCACGCTCCGAAGCCACAAACGTCTGCGGATATGCCAGTTTGATCGTCCGTCCACCACGCACAAGCTGTGCCTGCATATCGCGCTCAAACCGACCCGAGGTAATCCGCACAAACGCCAGCCGATCACGATGCGCAGGATTCATATTTGCCTGAATCTTGAACACAAAACCCGAAAAATCAGTCCGTGTCGGATCCAGGTTCGCCGCAGCCTGCGCCTGTGCCGGCGAAGGCGCCATTTCCACAAACGCATCCAAAAACGGCCCGACACCAAAGTTCGTCATCGCGCTGCCAAAGAACATCGGCGTCAATTCACCCGCCCGCACACGCTCCAGATCAAACGGATCGCCTGCGATCTCCAACAACTCCAGATCTTCCAAAAGCTGCAAATAACGCGTCGGCCCGAGCAAGCGCTCCACCGCCGGATCTTCCAGCTCGATCATCCGTTCTTCAACCATCGACTCGCCGTGTGAGCCTTCCGAATCAAACAGAATAATCTTTTTCAAGCGTCTGTCGTAAACGCCCTTAAATTCCTTTCCCTGACCAATCGGCCAGTTAATCGGACACGCCCGGATCCCCAGCACCTCTTCAAGCTCTTCCATCAGCTCGAGCGGCCCACGCCCGTACCGGTCCATCTTGTTCACAAACGTGAAAATCGGCAGCTTGCGCATCCGGCAAACCTTAAACAGCTTTTCCGTCTGCGGCTCAACACCCTTACCGCAGTCGATCAGCATTACCGCGCTGTCCGCCGCAGCAAGCGTTCGATACGTATCCTCACTAAAGTCCGCATGCCCCGGCGTATCCAGCAAGTTCACCGAAAAATTATGATAATTGAACTGCATAACCGACGACGTTACCGAAATCCCGCGCTGCTTCTCCAATTCCATCCAGTCACTGACCGCATGTTTGGCCGCACGCCTGGACTTCACACTGCCCGCAAGGTGAATGGCTCCACCGTACAACAGCAGCTTTTCCGTCAACGTCGTTTTACCGGCGTCCGGATGCGAAATAATGGCAAATGTGCGCCGGCGTTCCACTTCACGAGTAATTTTTCTGGTCGATACAGGCAAACTCATCAGATATTTCCAGGCTTTTGGACTATGCGAATTCAATATCCGCGCTAAATCATTATTTAATTCGATATGCGACACGCGCGCGCGTTACATGCACCAACAAACGCCGCAAATCAAGGCTGAACACAAGATCGCAAAGCCGCCCGCGCACGTTGGTACGCCTCCGCACTGTTGTCGATAGGCTCGATCTCCGGCAATTCGTCCAACGGCAGCGCCGCCGCGTACAACGCCAAAACCTCCGAAACCTCCAGCGGTCGACACCACCGCAACCGCAAATCACCAAGCTCCAACGGCCCGAGCTTCATCCGACGCAACTTGCGGATCTGCAATTCACTGCGCTCACACAACCTGCGGATCTGCCGATTTCGTCCCTCGCAAATGATCATCTCAATCCACGTCGTCCGCACCCGACGCTCCACAATCCGCCACCGCGCGGCCTGCGTAAATTGACCATCTTTATGCTCCAAAGGTTCTGCCAGCAGCGGCAATCGCGGATCATCATCCTCCAAAACACCTTTGATTTTAACGTAATAAACCTTCTCAATCACATCCACCGCACCCGCATCGGCCGCAAATTGCTTGTTTAACAAGCCCTGCGCCAGCCGACCGTCATCGGTAAAAAGCAACAAACCTTCCGTGTTGTAATCCAGCCGGCCAACATGCGCCAACGACGGAAAATGTGCCGGAACATGATCGTAAACCGTCTGACGAGATTCAAAATCTCGCCGCGCAGTTATGCACCCCGGAGGTTTATTCATCATAAAATATTGCATTATTTCTCACCCTGCTCGAGCCGCAAAACGCCAACTCCCATCTCATTTAGATGCAATAAAATCCTGATTTGATTCAAAATAATTAGGATTTTCGGCGATCTTGTTGACGTTCTATCTGCATTGCGGTGTTATTGGATCGTTTCTTGCCAATAACGTGCTTGCTTCAGTCCGGTGTTCAACCCTGTCGGTTGACGTCGTTACAATAGACTTGGCGATGACACCCAATTTACAGAAGGTCAAATCGTGAGAAAATCTCTATTAGCTCTCTTCACTGCTCTTATTACCATGTCGATCTTCGCTGCACCTACCGACGCCGATGCCCTGGTACGCCTGGGCGTCGACGGACGCTGGGTTCCCTACAGCGTCGAATCCATAGAAGTAGATAGCAACGACGTCGATATCGATATTGATCGCGCACTTGGAACCTGGGGACTCGGAGCACGAGCACTCGTTGGTCCCGACGCGTTTGCCATCGGCGTAAAAGCAAACTTCCTACGCCACTCCTTTGACAATTCAGCTTTCAACTACAGTGAAATGTCCACCAACGGAATCATTCGCGCACAAATACCATCGACCCCAATCGCACTATTTGCCGAAGGCGGCCTGCTTTTCTCTTTTGATTACGTCGATATGGGCTGGAACGTCGGCGGCGGCATCGAGTACAACATCGGACTTGCGCCGCCCTTTGATATGAACCTCGGTCTGGGCGCTCAGTACGCTAACCTCACGACCGGCACCGACGCCGGAGAACGCGAAGTGAATGACACCAGACTCTTCGCGTTCATCGGCTTTGACTTCACCCTATAAGTCAAACTCAGCGGCTGCCACGGCCGCCATAAGAACGCGCGCCGGCCAGAGCTTCCTGTTTCATTTCCTCTTGCTTGACTGGATCTTTCCAGTCCTCACGCACCGCATCACTCAGGCTGTGTAGCGGATCGAAATACAGGAAGTAGCTCCCCGGCTTCACCGATGGCGCAGAATAAACGCTCACGCCCGTTTCACGATTATAATATTCGTAGGAATGGGCGTCGCGTTTTCCACCACCGCCCGGCGCATCCACCACGAACGTCGGTGTATTAAAGCCCGCCGTAACACCGCGAACATGCTTCTCAATGTCGATATTCGTCTGCAAACTCGTGCGCAGATCTTCAACACCCTGCACCATATCATGTTGATACACATAATAAGGCTGCACGTTGACCTCGCCCAGACGTTTCACCAGAAGCTGCATCTTCTCAAAAGAATCGTTCACACCGCGCTGCAAAACGCACTGATTTCGAACGATGATCCCGCGCTCAAACAACACATTCAGCGCACGACGTGAAATATCGGTAATTTCATTCGCCGTGTTAAAGTGCGTATGCACCACAACCGACTTATGAAGTTGACGACCCAGCTTTTCCACACGCGTCAACGCATCCAACCAGGGCCCATCCGTCAGGATCTTCATCGGCATTACTGCCAATCCCTTCGTCGCAAAACGAATCCGACGAATATTCGGCATCCGCAACAAACGCTCGCCAATCGCCTCGATGTATTTCGCCGACAGATTGTACGCATCGCCACCGCTGATCACGATGTCTTCAAGCTCCGGACGCGTCTCAATATAATTGAACGCCTCTTCCCAGCGCGTCGGATTGATCTTCAGGCTGACCTTCTCAACCACATCCGTATCGATTCCAATCGCATAGCTTCGCGTACAAAAACGACAATAAACCGGACACGTATCCAGCGGCAAAAACAACGCCTTGTCCACATATCGATGCGTCAGACCATGCACCGGCGCATCCGCCTGCTCATGCAACGAATCCAACGTCAGCATCGGATGATCCATCGTCAAACGCGACGCCACCGGAATGAACTGCGTACGAATCGGATCGTTCCACGGATCGTTCCAGTCAATCAAACTCAGCAAATAAGGCGTTACACGAACCGCCATCGGCGCCAGGTGAAAACCACGCTGCGCATCCGCCACAAACTCATCCGGCGCAAACCCGGAAATCAGTTCCATCAACTTCGCTTCACCGTAAAGCGAGTTTTTCATCTGCCACTTGAAATCCAGGAAGTCAGCTTCATCAACATCCGCAAATGCCGGAAATTCGCGCCAGAACTCACCCGTTCGCAAATGACGATGCGTCAGCGTTGACTCGTCCACCGCAGGCTTCGTCGTGCGAACTTCCGGCGGAGCAGCCTTAGCTTTCTCGAAGATTTCTTCCATTTCCATTTCCGTATTCTTTGTGTCAGCCATATTTCCTAACTCCCTTTCATTCTTCAGTGTCAGTAAGTGTGAAGGTGCGGGTTCTGCAACACCACGACGCACGTTTTTATCCCCTTTTTCAGGACACAAAACGCATCGAATGTGGCGCGGCGGGCCGTAACCGCAAGCCTAATCCACACTCCTACACAACAAGATTTATCAGGAGTCCGGCCCCACCAAGATTGTTTTTTCACACCAAATTGTCAAGGCCAGTCATATTCTCCCAAACAACCTACCCCCGCACAAACACAAGCCCCGCTCCCATCTCTGAGACGTGTCCCCAACCACCCAACAACGCAAACCACCCCGAAAACCACCCAACCCAGGCGAGTCATAAATCAAGGAACGCGAAGCCGCTATCCTGAGGGATTGGCCGATCCTGGCCATCCCGACGGTCGCGGTGAAGCGATCGTCGATTTAGGACCGCCCAGTCGTAAGCCAGACTAAATGCTCGACATTTCCGGCCGGTCCGTGAACGGGACAATCAATCGCATCCACCATCCGCAATCCCAGCCCACCCGCAAATTTCACGACCGCCGCAATCGCATCCTGCCGATGCTCCGCATCCCGCACAACGCCCCCGCGTTCCACATGCTCCGCCGCCACCTCAAACTGCGGTTTCACCAGCGCGATCACGTCCCCCGTTTCCTTCAAAAACGTCAGCGTATTTGGCAACACCTGCTCAAGCGAAATAAACGAGCAATCAATCACCGCCAGATCGCAGCGCTCCTCGATCATTTCCGGCGTCATCGTCCGAATATTCACCCGATCCATGCACACAACACGCGCGTCTTGCTGCAACTTCCACGCAAGCAACCCGTAGCCAACATCCACCGCATACACTCGCCTGGCACCGCGCTGCAAAACGCAATCCGTAAACCCGCCGGTCGACGCCCCCACGTCTATCACCACCTTGTCTGTGCAATCGTAGCCAAACGCATCCAGCGCCGCCTCAAGCTTCAAGCCCCCACGCGACACGTACCGCATCGGTTCGCCCTTGAGTTCCAGCGCCACATCGCCACGAATCAACGTTCCGGATTTATCCACACGCTGACCGTTCACCAACACATCGCCGGCCATAATGCGCGCCTGAGCACGCGCGCGATCTTCGACCAAATCTCGCTCGACGAGCAGATCGTCGAGTCGTTGTTTTTTCACTGCCACGAGGATTTTATCCTGGAAAGATGTCTTGTTGATACAAATCTGCCAGGAAATTCGCCCGGCCGTTATCATCAACCCGCACCGTATAGTACTCCAGGAAAATCGGCACCCGACGTTTCAAAAAGACCGGCAAATAATCGCCATTCTTCAACGTCGAATCGATCTTTTTCTGGTTCCACTGCTGATCATTTTCCAGAATCCAGCGCGCAATCCCCATCGGATCTTCCATCCGAATACAACCGCTACTGAACCCACGCACGGCATGCGAAAACAAGCTTTTCGCCGGCGTATCATGCAGATAAATATCGTCGTAATTCGGGAAAATTATCTTAACCAGTCCCAGCGAGTTCTCCGGCCCCGGCAACGCGCGCACGTACTCCCACGTTCTGCCCGGAAACATCACTTCATATTTATTTTCTTCGAACCATTTCGGGATGTTATCCGGCTGAATCGTACTCACGTCGACCATGCCCGTCTCCAGATTCAAGTACGGAAACAAGCTCTTCAACTGCTCATCACTCACACTGCCCGCGCCAGGACCGCCCTCTGCATCACCACCAGCTGCGCCGCCTTTTGCAACCGCTGCACGAACCGCTGCCAGATTAAAATGCAGCCCCTCCTTACTCGATCCACTCGTAAACGACGGCTCTTCTTTTGCCGCCGGCGCACTCACGCCAGCCGCAAGCCCTATCGACGCCGACATATCGCCCGAAGCATTTCCTGCCACACCCGGCTTCACTTCACCAACTTTCACACCCGCAGCCGCAGCCGGTTTTTGCCCCTTACGCGCCATCGCCGTGAGCTTCGCAATATATTGCTTCTCAACCCACGCCCTGGCCTTCGGATCAATATCTCGCTGACGCAAACGCGGCGGCGTATTCCAGTACGGATTGTAAATCACACGGTCGATATACGCCGCCATCGGCACCGGCGTGCGGTTTGCGTACACTTTTTCCTCGGTTTCCTCATCCAAAACCAGACGATTATCCCCAACAACCGTGCCCACCCGCATTTCGCGCTTTTGACCTTTCCACAACTCAACCGTAAAATCCGGAATGTTCACAAAACCATAAACCGGCAACTCGTGCTGCACGTTGGTCTTGCGCCAGCGCTGGATATTGATCGCAATCTGCGCCAACCGACGCTCCGCCGGCACGTTCAGACTGCGCCAAAAAAGCGCATCCGTCTTACCCGTCACCTTCATCTGATGTGTGGCCTGATACGTCTCAATCGCCGCCGACAACAAACCATCAAACTTGGTATCCGGAGAGGTATCGGCCGGATAATAACCCTCGGCCTGCAAACGCGTTTTCAGCGCCCTCACAACCTCCGAACTCGATCCCGGACTCAAGTTGTTCGGCCCGTTGACCACTTTCCAGCCACCGTCCGCAACGATTTTCTGATACCGCGCGTGCTCCTTCAAAAGCGCTGCGTACTGCGGCTGCCCCGGCGCAAGCCCGGCCACCACGGCTTTCGTATCGCCCGAAAGCGCGTTCTCCAGCGTTTCCGCAATCTTAGTATGCAAAAACGTCGGACGCTTCGACATCTCTACCGCAATCGCTGCCGCTCGACGCCACAGAGCACCCGCTTCATACGGACCCTTGGCCTCATCCGGTCGCCGACTGCGAATTTCCTGCTCGTTATAAAGATCGTCATGCCGCGGATGAATGAAGATTTCTTTGTTACGAAAATGCCTCATTTCACGCGCATACCGCACCAGTCCCTGCGCCAGAAGCTGCTCGATCTCAACTTCCATATCGGCTTTTTTCGCGCTCAACTGCTCATACTCATGAAGCGCATCGCGCAAACGCTTGCCTGCATCCGACTCCATCAACGTCGTCGTCATTTCAGCGTGCTGTTCCGGCGTCAGCGCAAACTCTGACACCAATTTTTGCTCCACATCGCCCTGCATAAACGCAATTTCTTCGGCGCCAGGCTTCAACCCCTCAAAATTCTTGAAAGTCTTACGTTTTGTCTCCAGATCTACGAGTTTTTGAGCAATTTTCTGAACCGGGTATTTCGACTTATCCAACAAATGCGTTTCCACATCCTGGATCGCCGCCCATACCGCTTCACCGCGCTCATTTAATTTTCCGCCCTCCACAAACCCGGGCTTAAAATCACGCTGTGCATAAATCCCATAAATCAGCTCATCAAACGGCGGTTCATCACGCGACGTCTTTGCGCGATCTGCAGCCGACGCAGCCTCCAGGCGCTCCTTCAATGCACGCGCACCCGCCACACTGTTGGCCTGCTCAAGCAAGGTCGATTCCACACCCTGCGACCATTCGCTCACAAACGGCGCAGCAGCTTCCGGGCCGATCTTTGCCTCCTCACAACCAAGCGTCATGAACAAACAAAGCGCCACAGCCGCCAACTTCCAGTGCGTCGGCCGACTTACATTTTTCACGTAGTTCAACATGGATATCCACTAACAGGTATACAAAACGAAGATTTCGAAACCGATTCTGGCCCCGAAAAGCCGCCTGATACTCAAGCATTTCTTATTATTGTCAAGAACTTAGCACACACTTCCAAATCACCGAACGACCTTCCAGTCCGCCCGAGGAACCTCGCCGGATGTCGGCGGCGGCGAATCTGCCAGAATATACAGCGCTCGTCGATTGCGCTCTTCCGGCACTTCATCGGCCGTTTGAACCGCCAGCACGGACTCACCAAACCCCTGCGAATACACCGGAATTCTCAAGCCCTTTTTGCGAAACCACTGCCCGATCGCACGCGCCCGCTCACTACTCAACTTGATGTTCGCATCCGCGCCGCCAACCGTGTCGGTGTACCCGGCAACGTACAAACGCATATCCAGCCCCTTGTGCGCATGCTCCGCAATCGCCTTTTGAATGTCCTTCAGCGTCGCCTCAAGCTTGGGCTCTTCGGTCGCGTTCCAGGTAGATTTACCGGTATCAAACACAACCGTTTGATGCGGAATCACGACCATAAACGGCTCCAGAATCACGCCCGTATAAAACCCGTCGACATCGTACATCACCAACCGAATGCCACCGACGTTCTCAACCGCGTTCCATTCCGCCACCAGATGACCGCTTTTTCCCTCAAACTTCTGCGTACGTTCGATGATCTTGTTTCCCTTGTCGTCAAAAACCTCGATCTCCACCCGATCCAACGGCCGCGTGCTCTCAAAAGGCATCTGCCCCTTGCCCAGATCGATCAGATCGCGATCGATCCGAATCTTCACCGGATCGACGTACGCAACATCAAACGTAAATTCCATCGAGATCGTATCGTCATCGATATCCGTGCCCTGGATCTTCGCCGTGTACTCAAACCGCCCCTTGGGCTGCTTGATCGGAATCGTCTTTGTCTCCCCAACCTTCAAATTCCCAAGCTTTATCGTCTGTTTTTTACCGTCCGAGCGCTCCAACACAAGCGTCGCACCCTTCACACTGCTCGGCGACCGCAACTCAATCGAAGGCTGCCCCTCCCCGACCTGCACACGACTATTCACCTTAAAATCAAATTGTTGCGCCCACGCCGTCCCTGCAAACAACATCGAAACGGCCACCACAAATACCACGCCACCAATCCGCGCTCGCCAGGTTTTCATCTCAGCACTCCCTATAAATCACGATTAAAATCGCCAAAAGCTATTGCCCACCTACCTAACACCACACATGTCACACAAATTCGATCGATAGAAAAGCATCCACACGCCTCACCAACCCAAAACCCATCCTTACAACGCAACCCACCCCAATTTCTTCAAATTCTCCCCAAACCTCTTTTTACCGTGACCACACGCCCCCTCGAACCTCTCAACCTCTTTCATAGCGTGACCCCACGCCATTCCCGAGCTCCCAACCTCTTTTTCGCGTGTCCACACGCCATTTCAGAGCTCACAAACCTATTTTTCGCGTGTCCACACGCCCTTTCAGAGCTCACAAACCTATTTTTCGCGTGTCCACACGCCCTTCCACAGCTCCCACCTCTTTTTCGCGTGTCCACACGCCCTTCGAACTCGCCAACGGCCTCAAACACCGTGTCGACACGCTTTTTCAACTCGCCAACGACCTAACCCACCGTGTTAACACGCTTTTCCAGCCCACCAACGCTCCTAAACACCGTGACCACACGCCCTTTCAGACCACCAACGCCCCCAAACACCGTGACCACACGCCTTCTCAAACCACCAACGATCAAAAATACCGTGGCCACACGCAAACCACCCCAAAACCTCGGCGAGTCATAAATGGAGGAGCGTGAAGCCGCCGCGTCCGGAATTGGCCGCGTTTGGCCATCCCGGACGCGGCGGCGAAACGATCGTCCATTTAGGACCGCCGAAACAACCGCATGAACGGAGTGAGGCGAAGCTTCCGTCCTTTACCAGAGCCGACGATGTGCCAGGTGAGGGCCCACCAGAAAAGCAGGGAGGCGGAGACGCCGGCTAAGATTCCGAAGATCAGCATCAAGGAGACGCCGAAAATCGCGACGTCGTGCGAGCGCAACAACAGCGCGGCTGTGACGGCCAGGCCGGATGCGATCACGCCGAGAAAAAGGCGAGTGCCGAGGGTGTTGAGTTGGTTGCCGACTTGTTCGAGGGCGTCGTTTTTGATGGTGATCGTCAAATTTCCACTCTCCAGATCCATCAAAACCTGGTCGAGTTGTTGGGGAACCTGCGTCACAAAACTCGAAAATCCCATGGCCGTGTTGACGGCGCTTTGCATGATTTTCTTGGCCGAAAACCGCCGCATCGCAAGCTCGCGCGCGTAGGGCATACCGATCGCCATAATATCCAGATCGGGTTGGAGCGTGCGCATGATGCCTTCGATGGTCATGGCCGATTTGGTCAAGACTGCATAATTCGGGTTCAGGCGGATGCGGTGTGCCTGGGCTGCGTCCATGACTTCTTGCACGAACCGACTGACGTTGATGTCGTGCAGGCTGGCCAGCAAAAACGCGTCGCGGATGCGTTCCACGTCGGCGCGAAAAGCGCGCAGATTCACGCGCCCGACCGGGTGGCCCATGCGCAAAATCGTGCGTGAAATCGCGTCCACATCGCCGGCGATCACGTTCAAAACCAGGCTTATCAACTCATCTTGTTGGGCGGTCGAAAGCCTGCCGACCAGGCCGAAGTCGATGAACACCAGGCCGCCGTCGTCGCGAACCAGGATGTTTCCGGGGTGCGGATCTCCGTGGAAAAACCCGTCGTACAGCACCATTTTGACCATGGAGTCGAGCAGCGTTTTCAGAACTTCCTCGGCCTCTTCGGAGCCGCCTTCGATCTGGCTGAGCTTGCGGGCATCGATGAATTCCATCGTCAGGATTTCTGCGCTCGACAGTTCTTTGTAGATTTCCGGTACGCTTACAGCTTCGACTTCCGCAAAATTCTTGCCAAATTCGAGGACGTTGTTCGCTTCGCTGCGAAAATCCAGCTCCGACAAAATCGCGGTTTCAAACTCACGAATAATTGCCGTCGGCGTGTACAACTCGAATTCTTCGACGGTCGCTTCGAGGAATTTCGCCAGATAATAAAGCAGATCGAGATCGCTCCTGATCTGTTCACGAATCCCGAGCCGCTGCACTTTGACGACAACTTCCTGGCCTTCATGCGTCGTCGCGCGGTGCACCTGTCCGATGCTGGCCGCCGCGAGCGGTTTTTCTTCAAAGGTCGCGAAGCAATCAGCGAGTTTTTTGTCGAGCCCGGCTTCGATCTGGGACTCGATGTCCTCGAATGGCATGGGTGCCACGCGGTCCTGCAGCATTTTGAGTTCTTCGATGAACTCGGATGGAATGATGTCCGGGCGCGTCGATAAAATCTGGCCGAGCTTTACGAATGTTGGGCCAAGATCTTCCAGAACTTGCCGAAAACGCACGGCCGTTTCGCTGCGATCTTCGCCAAACAGTGGGTCGTCGCCAAACGCGCCTTCGTCGTCGCGCTCGCTCACAAAACGCCCCAGTCCGGCGCGCGTCGCCACGGCTGAAAACCCGTGGCGCGTCAACACACTGGCGATGCCGCGCAGCCGGCGAATATCCTGAACTGCCGCTTTAACCGGTGAAGCCATCGTTACACCCTGCCTGCCACAAATTGCTACATTGCTTCGAAATCCAAACCTCT
>JBEBSM010000033.1:0-16074 GCA_040394315.1 Lujinxingia vulgaris | reverse complement strand
ATATCGTAAGTTAATTCCTTATCTCGATGATCGTATTTGTAGCACAGTGCTAAGAAAACCACCAGTAGATTTGATTTAAAATAATACTCCTAAGATATTGCTTCGGCAAGCGATGTTAAGCCGATTGCCACGTTCAATTTTATTGGCAAGGAAACGGACGAGTTTTGATCATGTGGTTGAGGAGGGGGTTGTAACAAGTAACCATTTGAAAGAATGTGATGTATCTACCCAGACCGTTTTAGATGAAAATAGTTTTATAGATATTCTGAAGTTTAGACGTGCTTTTGTTGAGTATTGTGAGTCCTACTCACATGAGAATTTGAATAATCTGAAAAGTTTTCCCGTCTGGGCTACCATTTCAGCAGAGCAGTGGTTGAAAAGGATAATCGAACGTCATGAGAATGAAATCAGTTTAAGTTAGAGTAAACAATAAGTCCTTAGGTGAAATATGAAAAACATGACAAAAGTAAATCGTAGTAATAAACGTAATGATCATCAGGTTTTTGAAAAGTCAGAGTATATAAAGCCTGAAATGGTTAGCTGTGGGCATATAGGCGTGATTGTTCGTGGTGGTAGCGGTAGAGATTTGGACGGAAATGGTGGGGATGATTTAACTAAATGAGTAACCGTGGTTAAACCAAATAGTACTGAGCAGTGTATTTATTACCCGCCACAGTGGGTTTAGAACGACGGAAATGGGCTTTTGTTTTTGTGTCAAAACCGTCCAGCGCAGCTCCATCAATTACGGTTTTTTTACTTTACGAGTTTTAGAACAGTTTTCACTGGATGACGAGCCAGCGAACCGTGCGCTCAAATACATTATCTATCAGGTCCGTATCTTTTTTATCGGGCAAAAGTGTCTAGGCAAACTCACTATTATCAGTCTCTAAAAGCCAACGAGCAATCATCGAACCATTATCAGCCTGTAAAATCTAAAGCTCTCAGCTTGGGTGTATCTTGCTGATAATCTAAGTAATGAAATCTTTGCGATGTAGTCGTGTAGGCGGAGAGCCTTTTGGGGAAATCTGTCGATGAGTCCCCTCACGTTTTGAGAATCGTTCAAAAAATTACGTGGGGGGACCCTCTGTTGAAAAGTGGTTTTGGGAAAAATAGCCTGGTTCCCCCCTGGGTATGAAAGGCGTTTTTCAAGAACTGGGGGTGGGTGCCGGCGTGGTTTTAGGTCGCGTTGGTTTTTTACCGGGGGGCTCCCAGGACGGGATCTGCAAAATCGGTGTTTGGTGTCGGTCTGAAGGTGGTCTGGTACATCTCTGGCGCAGATTTGGTCGAAGTGGACCGCCTGTTTTTTGGCGCATGCGGTCAAAGGTAGGGTGGGGGACCTGGTCTATTGCAAGATATTTTGAAAAGTCTGGGTGGGGCTCCCTCTTTAATTAGCAGGTATGTTTCAAAAAACAGGGGGAGATCCCTGCTTTTTTGGGGACGGTGTCTGTTGGTCGGGTTGTTAGCGTCCATCTTTATTAGAGAATCACACGGTATTTGGCGAGGTATCGTCGGACAATTTGTTGCTTTGTGGCGCTGGCTTCGCTAGGTTCGGGTAGCTAACGCCTGAAAATCTAACCTAATGGAAAGGAAATCCGATGAAGCTTTACACCGTACAACGCTCGAAAATCGTTCGCCTGGCTGTGCTGGCCGTTTTATTGATGTTGCTTGGCGCGTTCTGGGGGTGTTCGGATGACAAGCTTGTTTCGGGTGAGCCGGACAAGAGTGATGTGGGGGTGGGCGTTTGTGAGCCGGGTGTCGGTAAAACGGCTGACGACGACTGCAATTTTTGCACGTGTAGCGATGACGGGCAGTGGGAGTGTACGGCGAAGATGTGTCTGGAGGACGCGGGTACTGACGATGCGGGGGAGGACGCTACGGCTCCGACGGATGTCAGCGAGGTTTGTGTTGAGGGTGAGACGAAATCGGTTGAGTGCAATAGTTGTGTTTGTGACGACGCGGGTAATTGGAGTTGCACCGAAGAAGACTGCTCGGTTGACGACTCGTGCAGCGGTTTGACGTGTGGTGCTCGGTGCAGCACGTGTGATTCCGCTGACGGTGATTGCCCACCGGTGGTAGAATACTGCAATGGGGCGGGTGCATGTACGCTTGAGATTCCGGAATGCAGTGATGATGGCGAAAATTGCACGGCAGGTTCCGCGAAAAAGATCGACTGTAATACGTGTGAGTGTGACGATGCCGGAAAATGGAGTTGCACGAAGCGCGGTTGTGTTGCGACCGATCCCTGCGAGGGTGTGGCCTGCGGCGAGCGGTGCACGACCTGCGTTCCCACCGACGATGCGGAGTGTTCGGCGGTGATGGAGTATTGCAATGCGGCGGGTAAATGCACGACCGAGTCGCCAGTCTGCGGTAACTGAGTAAAGTGCGGCGCGCCGGGAGTGTTTTGTGGCTCCGGGCGCGCGTTTTTTGAATACGTCTGACAGCCTGGTTTTCCGAAAACGATGGAAGCGGCCGGCGTCGAATTGATCCATTTTTACAGGTTGGGGAATCCCATGACGGTCGATGTGGCGGCTTATGGGCAGGTTGTTTGCTAATGGGTGATCTAGGCTGCGGGTCGCTGAAGTCCGCGTGGTTGTTGGTGATGGGCGAGGTCGATCCGGGGTTGGTGGGGGGAATGAGGGTGGTTTTTGACCGTGAAGGCCGCGGCGTTTGACGGCGAAGAATCTACTTGATGTGCTGGCATCCGGGGGGAAATTGCGTTAAACATTGCGCTTTGCTGGGTAAAATTGGGTATTGACGGGTATGTGTGAGTTTTGATGGCTATGGAAAAGATATTGGATACAGATAATTTTGAGCTGCGGTCGGATCTTGTGATCGAGGCTGTGGACGACGAGTTCTTGATTCTGGACCTGACGAGCAACCTGTATTTTGGGTTAAATGAGCTTGGGCGCGTGATCTGGCAGGGGCTCGGGGAGGGTCAAAATTTTGGGGAGATCGTGGTACAGGTCTGTGAGAATTTTGAGGTCGATGAGACGATCGCCCGGTTGGATGCGGCCGAGTTTGTTGCGGATTTGTTGGCGCGTGGACTTGTGAGCAAGAAAGTTGGGTGATTCGGTGAAATTTGCGTGCTTTGGGATGGTGGTGGCGTCGGAATTTGCTCTGCCGTTTCCGGAAATTGGCTCGGACGTGGCGGCGGATATTGCGCTGGTTTCGGGTAAAGTTGCGGGGCCTGACGAGAACTGCGTTTCGATGCATGACGTGGTGGACTGGGTGGGTGGTCCGCGGTTGCAGGTATTTCGCTCGGCCGATGCGTCGGTGTTGATTTGTTATGATGTGTGGCGGATTCGGCTTGATCTGGAGAATAAACGGATCGTGGTGGAATCACTCGATGCTTTGGAAAACGCGGGGCGTACGGGCTTTGATCTGACGATGGAGCGGCTTGCGTTGCCGCTTTATGCGTTGTTTGCGTATGAAAATACGATCGGGCTGCATGGTAGCGCGGTTGAGTTTGGTGGAAAGGCGTGGGTTTTCATTGGGGAATCGGGCGCCGGGAAATCGACGACGGCGCATGAGTTGCTGGCGCGCGGCGGGATGTTGCTGGCCGACGATATGTCGATTGTAGACGTGCAGAAAAACCTGGTGCGGCCGGGCTCGCCGTCGATCCGGTTGTGGAAGGAGTCGGATGAGGTTGTGGGCGCGGTGTTTGACCGACAGATCCATGAACAGACGACGAAGCGTTGGTTTCGGATTTCGGACGCGCAGGCGGTGGTCGGTGAGGTGACGCTGGGCGGGGTGATCTGGCTGCATCCGACGGAGGCGTTGGATGAGGATGGACTGTGGCAGCGCAGCCAGGGGCGCGCGGGGTTGGTGGCGTTATTGAAGCAGACGTTTGATTTTACGAAGCCTGAAAAGGCGTGGATGATCGCGCGGTTTCAGAATGCGAATCGAATAATTAAAAATGTGCCGATGTTCGAATATCGTTATCGACGTTCGGAAAGTGGTGAGCCAGCGCATGTGGCGGGGCTTATTGCGCAAATTGAACGGATTCTTCAAAGCGCGGAGTGAAAATCATGGGATTGAAAACACCGTTATACCCGGCAGCTCAGCTTGAAATGGGCTTGCTGGTGGCGTCGGCACGCGTTTTGACGTCGTTTATGGGGATCAAAGAGATCGTTTCGTTGTGTCATCGAACTGCGGAGACGATGCCTGGCTTTGTGGTACGGGAAACGTCGAAAAGCGAGGTCGAGGCAATGGTCGGTCGCGGCAAAATTTTGGCCGGACGGGCGTCGAAGTTAGTGCCGGGGAGTGCGTGCATGCACCGGGCGATCGCTACGCGGTTGTGGCTGGCCAGGCGGGGCGTGGATTCGCAGATTGTGATCGGGTTTCGCAAACGCGGTGCGATCGAGGGTCATGCGTGGCTGGAAGTGGTGATGGGCAACGGGCAGTTGGAAGATGTCTATCGATCGGAAGCGGATGGTTATTCGCGAAGTATGGATGAAGGCGATCTGGTTGGTGTGAAATGACGAGTTATACGGACGCGGTATTGGATGCGATCGGTGTGGGGCCGCAGGCAGCGTTGCAGGATGTCGACGAGGTTTTGCGGCGTGCCACGCAGTATTCGGTCTTTCCACTGGTTTATAGTGTGTTGAAAGAGCGCGGTGTGGAGTTGCCGGCCTGGGCGCATGTAAGCCGTCGCGAGCATATCGTTAATGTTGCAATGCTACGTCAGGAGATCACCGAAGTCACCAGGCTTTTGGCGTCGGATGTGCCGAGCGTATTGCTGAAAGGTGAACCGCTTGGACGACTACTGTTTGATGATCCACATAAAAGGGGCACCGGTGACATCGATCTATTGGTGGATCCGGATCATGTCGAAACCGTATGGAGACGGTTGGAAAGCGCTGGTTATCGCGTTGATAAGCATGAAACGCCGAGAACGTGGACGTATAATCAATTTGCGCTGACCCATCCTCAAAAGATGACAACCGTTGAGATCCACTGGGCGACTGCGTTTCCACAAATGCCGAGCTTGTCCGTGGACCGTTTGTTTGCGCAAACAAATCCGGTGGAGTTATCGACCGATCTGACGGTCCAGACGCTCATACCAGAGCATTTGTTGTTTCAATTGGCCTATCATTATCATCAGCACGAAGGATTCTTGAAAGGTTTGATCGATATAACGGCCTGGCTAGATCGCTATGAAGACACGGCTGATTGGGCAAAAATTTCAGAAATTGCGCGTGAATTGGGTGTTTCTGGCGTTTTACAGTGGCCATTACACACGATCTACAAGCTGACCGGAAAGCGATCTGTGTATTATGAGCCCGATGTGAATCTTGCCGTGAAATTATGGAGCGATCGGTGTGCGAAGGTTACCAATCAGTGCCTGGTGCGACCGAATTTAACAGATGGTGATGAGGCAACATTGCGTACAATGGCGCGGATGGGCAAGGTTCCAGGCGTAATGGTTGACTCATTGACGATGCTTACGATCGACGGTATATCCCCGAAAATCGTAGGTTTCTTGCGACCTTGGGTGTGGGGACCGCATCGTGTGGGGCGGTTTTTGTATAAAGTTACGCGTCCGATCGTGGCGATCGAGAATCGTGTACGTCAGGCTTTCTAATTTTGTAAAAACGCTGTAGGTAGTAAGCCGAGTTTGCTGGAAAACGCGCGGTATTGACAGAAGTTCGATGTTCGTCTTGACATCGCAAACAACCTTCCTATAATCCGCCGTCCTAAGTCTGCTTCTCTAACGGGATGCAGCGCTACTTTTTTTCATAGTCATATCGCTTCGCTATTTAGATGTATTGAAATTGCAGGGCGATTCGAACGTTAGCAGTTCATGGTCTTTAGGTCCCAAATATGCCAACAATTAATCAGTTAGTTCGTAAAGGTCGCAAACAGATCAAAGAAAAAACGATGGCACCGGCCCTTAGAGGCAGTCCGCAGAAACGTGGTGTATGTACCCGCGTTTATACGACGACTCCTAAAAAGCCGAACTCCGCTCTTCGTAAGGTCGCTCGTGTGCGTTTGACCAACGGAATGGAAGTTACAAGCTATATCCCGGGTGAAGGTCACAACCTTCAGGAGCATAGCGTTGTGCTCATCCGCGGCGGTCGTGTTAAAGACCTTCCGGGTGTTCGTTACCACGTTGTTCGTGGAACGTTGGATGCCGTCGGTGTTCAAAAACGTCGTAAAGGCCGCAGTAAATACGGAACCAAGAAACCACGCTGATCAGTCGTTCGGCCGCATCGCCTACTTGTTTACAGGAAAGCGAGAAGCGGTCGACGGTTTTCGGTTCGGCCTAGGTTAAAAGTGTAAACCGTGGCGCGCCCGTCGAACAGCCATCCAGAAAAATTGAGAGTCTATAAATGCCAAGAAGAAGAGTAGTAGCCAAACGCCCGATTCTGCCTGATCCGAAATACGGCGATAAGTTGTTGACGCAATTTGTGAACGTGCTTATGCGCGACGGCAAAAAGTCGACTGCTGAGCAGATCATGTATGACACGCTTGATGCGATTGAGAAAAAAGCTGGCGAAGATCCAGTGAAACTTTTCCGTCGCTCGATCGAAAACCTTCGTCCGGCCGTTGAAGTTCGCTCACGCCGCGTTGGTGGATCGACGTACCAGGTTCCTGTCGAAGTTCGTAACGAGCGTCGTACTGCTCTGGCTCTTCGCTGGCTCATCGGCGCAGCACGTAGCCGCGCAGAAAAAACGATGGTCGACAAGCTCACCAACGAGCTGATCGATGCTTCGAACAACCGCGGAAACGCCGTGCGTAAGCGCGAAGACGTTCACCGTATGGCTGAAGCCAACAAAGCTTTCGCTCACTATCGCTGGTAATTAATTCGTGCTTGTTTTGCTCTTCGTGGGTGAGGCAAATTCGAAATCAGCAATCTGAATAACGCGTCTCCGGGCGCGCGTAGGATTAAATGCCGATGTCGGCGGTTTATTAAAACCGTCCAACATCGGCATTTTCGTGGAAAAAACAGTGTATTTGGGAGCAACACCGCTCCGTAGGAATGAGTTGATGCGCAGTCTAGCCCTACATAATGTGCGAAATATCGGGATCATGGCCCATATTGACGCCGGTAAAACGACGACGACTGAGCGGATTCTTTTTTATACGGGCGTTTCTCATGCGATAGGCGAGGTCGGCGATGGTACATCCGAGATGGATTGGATGGCCCAGGAGCGCGAGCGTGGGATTACGATCACGAGTGCGGCAACCGCTTGTTTTTGGAACGTCGCTGATGAACGTTTTTGCATCAACATTATTGATACGCCGGGGCACGTTGATTTTACGATGGAGGTCGAGAGATCTCTGCGCGTTCTGGACGGGGCAGTTGCGATATTTTGTGGTGTCGGCGGCGTCGAGCCTCAGTCGGAAACGGTCTGGCGCCAGGCCGATCGCTATCGCGTTCCGCGGATCGCCTACGTTAACAAGATGGACCGGATCGGTGCGGATTTCGAGAACGTCATTGAGATGATGGAAGATCGCCTCGAATGTCGGCCGGTGCGGATGCATTTGCCGATCGGGGTAGAGGGAACTTTTTGCGGCGTGATCGATTTGGTCACGATGCGCGCACTTACCTGGGAGGACAACACGCCAGGCGAGCCGTACATCGAGGGCGATATTCCTGCCGACATGATGGATCAGGCCGAGTTTTCGCGTGAACAATTGATCGAGGTCGTCGCAGATCTGAACGAAGACATGATGCTAAAATACTTGGAAGGCGAGGAGATTTCGCCGGAAGAGATCCGTTCGGTAATTCGCGAAGGCACGCTCAATTTACAAATTGTGCCGGTCATAACCGGTTCAGCGTATCGAAATAACGGAATTCAGCCGCTTCTTGATACGGTCGTGCGTTATTTACCGTCGACGTCGGACGTTCGGGCAATTGAAGGGATCGATCCGGAAGCCTATCGTCGGATGATGGACCAGCGCGTTTCTTATTCGGAGTTGGACAAGATCAAGCGTAAAGCGTGTGATCAGGAACCTTTTGCTGCGTTGGCATTCAAGGTCATGATCGATCCGTACGTCGGACCGATTACGTTTGTGCGGATCTATTCGGGCGTGTTGGTTACGGAGAGTTATGTTTTCAACTCCGCGAAGGGCAAGCGCGAGAAAGTTGGGCGATTGGTCCGAATGCATGCGAATCGTCGCGAAGAGATCGACATTGTTCGAGCCGGCGAAATTGCCGCAATTGTTGGACTGCGATTTACAACAACCGGCGATACGCTGTGTGATGAGCATCATCCGATCATTCTCGAAGCGATGGATTTTCCAAAACCGGTCATCGAGATCGTGATGGAGCCGTTGACGGATGAAGATCACGAACGATTAACGACATCGATCCAGTTGATATCGGCGGAAGATCCAAGTTTTCAGGTTCGTACCGATGAAGAAACGGGGCAAACCGTTCTTGCCGGTCAAGGCGAGCTGCATCTGGAGATCATTACGGATCGGCTTCAACGAGAGTTCAAGGTGCAGGCGCGCGTTGGCATGCCGCGCGTTGCGTATCGCGAGAGTATTCAGAAGGCGGTCGAGATAACCGAGAAATTCGAGCGAAAGATCGGTGATAAAGCAATGTTCGCCGAAGTTACGCTCCGGATCCGGCCGGCGGATCGCGGTGCGGGCGTTTTGTTTGTCTCGAGTGTAAAAAATGATGTTGTACCGCGCGAATACTGGAATGCGATCGAACAGGGCGTGCGCGAAGCAGCCGAGGTTGGATCACTCGCCGGCTACCCGGTGGTTGACGTAAAGGTTGAACTGGTTGGGGGAAATTATCACGAGGTAGATTCCAGCGAGCAGGCATTTAAAATCGGTGCTGCCAACGCGTTTCGTGATGGGATGCAAAAATCATCGCCGGTATTGCTTGAGCCGATGATGTCGGTTGAGATCATGACGCCGGAAGAATTTATGGGCGATGTGATCGGTGATCTCAGTGCGCGGCGTGGAACGATCCAGGAAATGGTGCCTCGCGTCTCCCAACAGATCATTCGTGCAACGGTTGCGCTCGGCCAGATGTTTGGCTACTCAACTGATCTCCGAAATCGAACGCAAGGCCGTGCGACTTTTACGATGCACTTTGATCAATACGATCTGGTCGCAAAGAACCTGGCGGACGCGATCATCGAACGCGGCGCCGGTAGACGGGCTCGCCGTTAGAAATATGACGGTTTTTGAGCGAAATGATTGAAAAACAACCGAAAAGCGAATGAATCGGACAAAAAACGCTTCGATCTGAGCCATCCTGACACGATAAGTTTCCGATCTTCAAAAATGGATCGAGCTGAGAAAATTACAACTTGATCTTGGGAATATCGTCATGTATGGTCCGCGCTCGCAAAGGGCAGCCCGCCCGGCATCATAAACATGATGTTTCCGCTAAGAAAAGCGGTAGGCGAAAGATTTTCGGCACCAGATTACGCTCGAATTGATTCCCATCCGATGTTTCGTTGTAAAACGAAGCAAAACGCACTACGGATGGGACTGTGAATTTAGAGGCAACAAGAATAATCAGCGCATGACCTCTTTTAGGGATGGTCTGGCACACAAGGTTTTGAAATGGCGAACGAAAAAATCCGCATTAAGCTCAAGGCATACGATCATAAATTGCTCGATGCCTCGACCGCTGACATCGTGGAAACGGCTCGTCGGACAGGTGCTCAGGTGGCCGGTCCGATTCCGCTTCCAACAAGAATCAATCGCTGGACGGTGCTTCGCAGCCCGTTTATCGATAAGAAATCGCGCGAGCAGTTCGAAATGCGTACACATAAGCGCATTCTGGATATTCTCAAGCCGACGCAAGATACGCTTGACGCTCTGATGCGCCTGGATCTGGCAGCTGGTGTCGACGTAGAGATCAAAACCTGAGAAATCAGGAATTGTCTTGAGAACAAAAAGCCTGGCTTTTCTACCGAAGGTTGTTAGTTAAGCCGCAATATTTACTCTTTCGCGCGTCTGAGCATTAGTCAGGACGGCGCAGGAGAATCGCATGAAAGTAACAGTAGTTGATTTGAATAATCAGCCGGCGGGCGAGATCGAACTCGACCCGTTCATTTTCCAGACCGAGGTGCGTGAGCATCTGTTCTGGGAAGTGGTTAATTGGCAACGTGCACGTCGTCGTGCGGGAACGCACAAGACGAAAACCCGCACCGAAGTTTCGGGCGGCGGCAAGAAGCCATGGAAGCAAAAGGGAACCGGTCGCGCACGCGCAGGCAGCAGTCGTTCACCCCTGTGGGTTGGCGGCGGTATTGCTCACGGACCTCAGCCACGTGACTACAGCTACACAATGCCTAAGAAAAAGCGTCGTGCAGCCCTTCGTTCCGCGTTGAGCATGAAGCTTCGTGATGGTCGTCTTCGCGTAGTCGAAGATCTTGACCTGGGCGTAGTTCGCACCAAGGGTGCTGTATTGGCGTTGAATTCGCTGGGTGCTCCCAAAGCGTTGCTTGTCGATGTTACCACGCGTAACGAAGGCGACAACTCGGTTGCTCACAACGAAAACCTTCGTCTTTCGGTACGTAATCTTAAAGACGCCAAATACCTGGCCGCAGAAGGACTTAACGTCGAAGATCTGCTGCGCTATGAGGTCCTTGTGATCAGTCGAAGCGCCGTCGAGCAGTTGCAGGAGGCATTACGATCATGACGAACCCATATCAAATCATCATTCGTCCCGTATTGACGGAAAAATCCACCGAAATGGCCGAAGCGGACAACAAAGTTGTGTTTCGCGTCGACAAAAAATCCAACAAGCATCAGATCCGCCTTGCGGTTGAGCAGCTTTTTGGAGTGAAAGTGGTGAAGGTCAATACGATTTTGGTTCCCAGCAAGCCAAAACGCGTGGGTCGCTCACAGGGACGTCGTTCGTCCTACAAGAAAGCGGTTATCACGATGGCACCGGGGCAGAGCATCGACTTCTATGCGTCCGAGACTCCGGAGGGAGAAGCCGGCGTTGTGTGAATTTCGCACCCGTCGTCTGCTCACACCGGTCCATAATAAGGCAGGTAGATCATGGCAATGAAAGATTACAAACCGTCTTCACCCGGCCGACGCTTCGCGCGTCTGGTCGATACGACGAAGGTTATTACAAAATCGAAACCGGAAAAGAATCTTACGGCACCGCTGAGCAAATCAGCCGGTCGTAACCAATCCGGTCACATCACCGTGCGTCATCGTGGTGGTGGTCATAAGCGTCGGTACCGTGTTATCGATTTCCGCCGCAATAAAACCGGTGTACCGGCAAAGATTGCAGCGATCGAATACGATCCGAACCGCACAGCATTTATCGCTCTTCTGCATTACGCAGACGGCGAGAAGAGCTACATTCTGGCTCCTCAGCGCATCAACGTCGGTGATGAAGTTATCTCCAGCGCTCATGCGGACATCAAGCCAGGCAACTCGCTTCGCTTGAAGTACATTCCGACCGGTACGGTGATCCACAACATCGAACTTCGTCCTGGAAAGGGCGGACAGATGGCACGATCGGCAGGAAGCTGGGCACAGTTGATGGCAAAAGAAGGCAAGTACGCATTGCTTCGTATGCCATCCGGCGAACTTCGCCGTGTGCTTTTGATGTGTCGTGCAACGATCGGTTCGGTATCGAACCGTGAGCACGAAAACGTCTCGCTTGGTAAAGCTGGTCGCAAGCGTTGGATGGGTATACGTCCGACGGTACGTGGTGTTGCAATGAACCCTGTCGATCACCCTCACGGTGGTGGTGAAGGTCGTACCTCTGGAGGCCGTCATCCGGTAACTCCGTGGGGTGTTAAGACCAAGGGCAAGAAAACACGTACCAATAAGCGTACCTCACAGTTCATCGTTAAACGTCGCAAGTAAGCGTTGCGCCAGTTAAGGCGTCCGCCGCGAAGAGTTAGTCAGGAGAAAAATCGTGCCACGTTCAATTAAGAAAGGCCCCTACGTACAAGAAAGCCTCATGAAGAAGGTAACCGTTGCTCGCCAGGCAGGCGATCGACGCGCACTGAAAACATGGAGCCGCGGTTCGATGATCGTACCAGAGTTCATCGGTCTGACCTTTGCCGTACATAACGGCAAGGAATTCGTTCCCGTATTCGTTACGGAGAACATGGTCGGTCACAAGCTGGGCGAGTTTAGCCCTACGCGCACCTTTTACGGGCACGCGGCTGACCGCAAGACGAAAGTGCGCGGACGCTAAACCACGGTGTGTCTGTGGTTGTTAGCGAAGACGTCCAGCGATTGTGAACTGGTCGAAGTAGGAATATTTATTTGAAGTCGAGCTACTTGCATTCTTTTGAACCCGAGCAAATCGATCTGATCAGATCGGGTGCAAGAGAGGGTGAGTGCAAAGAGCTTCGAGTTAAGAGCTGAGATTTTAGCCATGAGCAAGCCAAAAAGTAAGGAACACCGCGCAAATCGGGCGTCGATCCTCAACATCCGCATCGCGCCACGTAAAGCCCGGATCGTAGTTGATCTCGTTCGTAACAAGTCTGTCGAAGAGGCATTGCAAATTTTGCAGTTTATGCCTAAGAAAGCGTCGCCTGTGGTTGCAAAACTAATTGTGTCGGCAATTCACAACGTTCGTACAAGCGAGCAGTTGGATTGGGATGCCGATGATCTGTACGTGGCTCAGGCCTATGTCAATGAAGGACCGACGATGCGCCGCTTTATGCCGCGTGCCCAGGGTCGTGCCACGCGCATCAACAAACGCACAAGTCAGATCACCGTCGTTTTGCAACCTCGCGGATGACACGCTTGTTAGAAAGGTTTAGGAGGTCGTTTTGGGTCAGAAGGTAAATCCAACAGGTTTTCGTCTCGGTATTATCAAGCCGTGGAATTCGACGTGGTACGAGGAGAAGAATTACTCCAAGTGGCTCCACGAGGATCTCAAGCTGA
Organism: Lujinxingia vulgaris; assembly: GCA_040394315.1. GTDB lineage: Bacteria > Myxococcota_A > Bradymonadia > Bradymonadales > Bradymonadaceae > JACCWM01. The sequence goes on along the minus strand of JBEBSM010000033.1, from coordinate 3,237 downwards.
GACGTTATATCCAGGAACAACTTGGTCACACCGGGATTAGCAAGATCGATATCGAGCGAATGGCCAATATGGTCAAAGTTTCGATTTACACCGCGAAGCCGGGCATAGTAATCGGTAAGCGTGGTGCAGGAATTGAGGGACTGAAAAAAGACCTTCAGCGGCACACCACGAGCGAAGTATTCTTGAACATTCAGGAAGTTCGCAAAGTCGAGCTGGATTCAAAACTTGTTGCAGAGAGCATTGCTCAGCAACTTGAGCGTCGGGTAAGCTTCCGTCGTGCAATGAAGAAAGCTGTTCAAACGACAATGAAGTTCGGTGCTAAGGGTATTCGCATTAACTGTGCGGGTCGCCTGGGTGGCGCAGAAATGAGTCGTCGTGAGTGGTATCTGGAAGGTCGCGTTCCGTTGCACACGTTGCGCGCAGACATTGATTACGGCACCGCTATTGCGAAGACCACCTACGGCATCATTGGTGTCAAGGTTTGGATCTTTAAGGGCGAAGTGCTCGAAGATTAATCGAGATGCGGGCCGAAAGGCTCGCATTTGTAAGAAGGAGTTAAGATGCTTAGTCCAAAGCGCGTGCGCTGGCGCAAGCAACATAAGGGCCGTACCAAGGGTATAGCCATTCGCGGCAGTTCAATCTCTTTTGGAGATTTCGCACTGATCGCACTCGAGCCAGGCCGCATTACTGCGCGTCAGATCGAGGCAGCACGTATTGCCATGACACGTTATATTAAACGTGGTGGTAATATCTGGATTCGAATTTTTCCGGATAAGGCTGTAACTTCTAAGCCTGCCGAAACGCGAATGGGTAAAGGTAAAGGTAGTCCAGATCATTGGGTTGCTGTCATCAAGCCAGGCCGCGTGATGTATGAGATGGACGGCGTATCTCGCGAACTCGCGAAGGAAGCTTTCCGCCTCGCAGGCCACAAACTTCCCATCAAAGTGAAGTTTATCGTTCGAGGAGAGACTCTATGAAAGCTGCACAGTTGAAAGAGAAGACAGTGCAAGAATTGCGTGAGCTGGAAACACAGCTTCGTGACGAGCTGTTTCGACTGCGGATTCAGCAGTTTACAGGTCAGCTTCAGCGCACGAGTGAGCTTGAAAGCAAGCGTCGTGATATTGCGCGCGTTAAAACGATTTTGAATCAGCGCAACGGATAATCCGCCGCGCCGAATTAAGAATTAGGTCAGGAGCAAGAAATGGTGACGGAAGAAACCCCCACAGAGCAAAAGGTTCGACGCAAAACACGCGTTGGCCTGGTGGTCAGCGACAAGATGGAAAAGACCGTGGTGGTTTCCATCACTCGCCGCTACATGCATACGAAGTACAAAAAATACATCAAAGAGCGTTTGAAATACAAAGCTCACGATGAGAACAACGAATGTGCAATCGGCGACAAGGTCCTTATTGAGGAAACTCGCCCGATGTCACGCGAGAAGAACTGGCGCGTGAAGCAGATTCTAGAGAAAGCCCCGATCGTTTGATCGGCACTTTAAAAAATACCGACCCATGCTTGTGTGGTGTAATCGCTTAACTGGGGATGAAAATTCTCCAGGGCATGGGCGGCTTCGCCCGGCCACATTGGGTTTTGCGCAAAAAGATAGAGGTACGTCATGATTCAGATGCAAACATGGCTTCAAGTGGCCGACAATTCCGGTGCACGCCGAGTGCAGTGCATTAAGGTACTCGGTGGCTCGAAGCGTCGCTATGCTTCGATTGGCGATGTGATCGTTGTTTCGGTCAAAGAAACCATCCCGAACTCGAAAGTAAAGAAAGGCGAAGTGAAGCGTGCTGTTGTCGTTCGGACAAGCAAAGAGATCGGTCGCGCAGACGGCACGTATATTCGTTTCGACGATAACGCCGCCGTTCTGATCGACAATTCGAATCAGCCATTGGGAACGCGTATTTTCGGGCCGGTTGCTCGAGAACTCCGCGCTCGCGAATATATGCGAATCGTCAGCCTTGCTCCGGAAGTGCTCTAAGGATCACGGCCACAAGGCGGCGCCAGCGGTGCGCCGAAATGGAGTTAGAAAAATGCACGTCAAAAAAAATGATAAAGTCGTAAGTTTGACCGGTAAAGAGAACAAGCAAACCGGTGAGATTATTGAGATTGATCGCAAGAATTCGCGCGTAAAGGTGGCCCGCCGCAACATGGTCACCAAGCACAAAAAGCCTAGCTCGATTACGGGTGAAGCCGGTGCTCGCATTGAGCAAGAAAACTGGATCCATGCTTCGAATGTCGCTTTGTTCAGCGAAAAGAATCAGGGACCGGTTCGTACCTCGGCTCGCTACAAAGGCCAGGGCGATGCTCTGTTCGTATCGCGCAAAGAAGCCGAAGCTAGCTTCGGTGACAATGTTCTGGCACGAATCAAAAAAGTACGTTATTCCGCAAAGACTGAAGAAGTCTTTGATTGATTTGCACAGCGAAGCGGGTGGTTTTTCGATTCGTGCAAACTTTATGAGCCCTGGTATTGACAGGGCTCATCGCATTGGATAAGAAAGCCGCCCTTTACAGGAATGTATGAAGATTACTTCGACATTTTTTCGTTTTGTGTTGTAACTGGTAGCTATGAAGTCCAACGGAACAGAAACCTGTTGGCAAGGAGAGTATCATGGCGTTTTTGGATCAGAAGTACCGTAATGAAATCGTGCCAGCTCTGATGGAAGAGCATGGTTATACCAATCCGATGCGTGTACCTCGCGTTTTGAAAGTATCGGTGAACATCGGCCTGGGCGAAGCTGTTCAGAACCCGAAGATCATCGAAGGTGCTGCGGCTGAATTGGCAATCATTACCGGACAAAAGCCGGTTGTGACGCGCGCTCGTAAATCGATCGCTCAGTTTAAGCTTCGCGAAGGTATGCCGATCGGCGTCAAAGTAACGCTTCGTAATGCGCGGATGTATGAGTTTCTCGAGCGTCTGATTTACATCGCGCTTCCACGCGTTCGTGACTTTAAGGGCGTTAGCGTCAAATCGTTTGATGGACACGGAAACTATTCGCTCGGTATTCGTGAGCAGATCATTTTCCCTGAAATTGATTATGACAAAGTCGATAAGGTACGAGGAATGAACATTTCGATCATTACCTCCGCCGAAAACGATGAAGTGGCAGCCAACTTGCTTCGCAAGATGGGAATGCCGTTCCGTTGATGAATCCAATTGGATTTACACTTCCTGACGTATGCGATAGTGAGTATGCGTTGGGATTGGTTCTATACAACATCTAAGTGATGGAG
>JBEBSM010000032.1:0-16264 GCA_040394315.1 Lujinxingia vulgaris | reverse complement strand
CTCCTCACCGCCCCCCACTTTTTCTAACCCCCAGCCATTTACCCAACCGACTTCAAATCCCCAAAAATCACTATTGCACCTATCCCGAGACGCTTCCCAAGCGCCTCACGATAGGTGCAAACCTGCTCGAACGTTCAGCACCCTTCCAAAAACAGACGTTCCTCAACTTTTTTACCTCTTCCATCCCCCCACCGACCACGTCCAATAGCAAGCCCTACCTCTTCCATACCTTTTCCGACCACGTCCAATACCCAGCCTCGACGCTCCCATACCTTTTCCGACCACGTCCAATACCCAGCCTCGACGCTCCCATACCTTTTTCCGATCACGTCCAATACCCAACCCCGACGCTCCCACACCATTCCAGCCAAGGTTCAATAGCCAAATTTACAAAACTCCCACTCCCCTCGCACAAGACTCTCTATTTTGTCCCTTCCCTACATTTCCCTCGTGGTTTTACCAAACTTCCCGACCTCACGTTGTCCCTCATCTAAAATATGATACAACATCCCCAAAATCGCGTTCGCGCACTCGCAATCATCCATCCCCCACACGATGTATCCAAATGCAAACCACACAGCGAATCACCGCCCTACTCCTCGCCCTCACACTCGCTGCCACCACCCTCACAGCCTGCGCCACCAAACCATCCTCCGACGAATCAACCAGCAATCTCGAACAGGCCGACGCCAAACCCAGCATCAAAAACATGGCCGGACAATTCACCGGAATCCTACCCTGCGCCGACTGCTCCGGCTGGAACACCCAGCTCGATCTTACTTCAGAAGGCCAGTTCAAACTCACCGAACAATCGCTCGATGAACACGAAGTAAAATTCGTCGAAACCACCGGCACCTGGACCATCGAAGACGACGGCCCCATTCGCTTCATCGCACTGCGCGCCACCGACGCCAACGACGAACAGCCCCGCTATTACGAAATCGTTTCACGCAAACAACTAACTTTCGTCGGCCTCGAAAAACAACAAATCGAAACGGAACTGGACTACAACCTGACCCGCGTAGATACTCCCTGACGCAAAGCACCTCCTCTTTGATCCTTCGAAACCAAACTTCTCGAAAAAGGATGCGACCATGATGAAAATCGAACGAATTCACCACGTTGCCTACCGCTGCAAAGACGCCAAAGAAACCGTCGACTGGTACGTCAACAACCTGAAAATGGATTTCGTACTCGCTATCGCCGAGAACGAAGTCCCCTCCACCGGCGCACCCGACCCCTACATGCACGTCTTCCTCGACGCCGGAAACGAAAACATCCTGGCCTTCTTCGAACTCCCAACCCAACCCGAAATGGGCCGCGACCCCAACACCCCACTGTGGGTTCAGCACATCGCCTTCAAAGTAAAAGACCGCGAAACCCTCCTTGAATACCGTGCACACCTGGAAGCCAACGGAATCGACGTCCTCGGCGTCACCGACCACTCGATCTTCCACTCCATTTATTTCTTCGACCCCAACGGCCACCGCGTCGAACTAGCCTGCCCAGACCCCGACGAAGACGCCATGCTCAAAAAGCTCGACGCCGTCAAATGGGACATGCTCGAAGAATGGTCCCGCACCAAAAAAGCCCCCAACCACGCCGACTGGATGCACAAAAAGAACAAATAATTCCCCACAACACCCCCCAGCCAACAAAAAAGCCTCCCCAATAAACCCGGGAGGCTTTTTCACATCAATCTTCAACCCCTTAAGTACTTTGCTTTTGCAGCGCGCCTTGCCGGTCAAACCCAAACGTCTAGCCAGCGAGGATCGAGCAAACCGCCGGCCCCGTCACTTCGCAGGCTTCGAGATCACCAAATTCACCTTTTTGAACCCAACCTGCTTCACCAAATCCAGCAACTCGATCACCCGACCATGACTCGCGTCGACATCACCACGCAGCAAAATGTTCGCGTTCGGATTGCTCTCAAAATAATTCTCCAACTGCTCGCGAACCGCATCCCCGCGCCACTCCACGCCGTCGTCCATCACAACATCACCGGTCGACGTCACCAGCAACACAACGCGCTCACCCTTGGCCGAATCCTCCCCGCTCACCGCTTCCGGCAAATTGATCGGAATCTGAGACTCGTCTGATTTTGAAATCGTCGACGTGATCAAAAAGAAGATCAGCAACAAGAAAACAACGTCGATAAGCGGCGTCATATCGAGCACTGCCTCAACCCGCCGTCCCCTCATGCCTCCGCCGCCACCCCGAAAATTCACGAAGCCTCCTGATCGCTCTTACCCGAAACCTGCGCGCCCATCTCCATCAGACGTTTTTCACGTCCCTTGACCGATTGATCGGCCGGCACCAGAAAATCCAGCGCCTGCAAACTGACGTCCTCAAGCTCAACGCCAAAACGGTCCACGCGGCTCAAAATATAACGATACGCCAGATAGACCGGAATCGCGACCGTCAGACCGGCTGCCGTCGTGATCAACGCCTCCCAGATACCACCAGCCAACGCACCCGGATCGGCCGCGCCAGACGACGCCGCAGCCTGATTCACCACGCGCTGGAAAACACTGATCATACCCGTAACCGTACCCAGCAAACCCAGCAGCGGCGCAACCGTAGCGATCGCCCCCATCGCGCCCGTAAAGCGCTCCAGGAAAAAGATCTCACGACGCCCCGTTTCCTCCATAGCTTCCTTCACCAGCGCCCGATCCCCGCCGACATACCGAAGCCCCGTGCTCAAAATCTCCGAAACCGGCGTCGAGCTGCTCTTACAAAGCGCCTCTGCCTCGTCATACTTGCCGCCCTCCAACAAACTCAAAACGAGTTCAATAAAGCGCCGCGGTACGATCTTTGAGCGCTGCAAACTCCACACTCGTTCCAGGAAAAACGCCAGTCCCAGCACCGAACACGCAAGGATCGGCACCATCAACCAGCCGCCCTTCGCTAAAAACGTATAAATTTCCGCCATGAACACCTGCCGTAATTAGAACCTCAATTCAGCCCGCACACCTGCCCGAGCTCAATCAACGTTCAAGCGCTCTTTGTTCAAAAAGCGCACTAAAATAAGGATAGAGATTTTCAGCAGCAAAATGAGTCCGCAAACTCTCCACATTGAGATCATTGATCGCGCAATACTGCTCGACCTGCACGCGCAATTTCGATCGCTTCTTATTGATCCGCGAACGAACCACAAAAAGTGCAACCAATCCCGCCGTCAGCGCGATCATCCATGTTGCCGGAGAGCTGATAAGACCGATGATCAAAGCAATAATGACTATTGTCACCATCACCATCAGAACAAACCCGCCACCCAATCCATACGTCATGCTAAAACTTCGGTCGATCTCGCGCGCAAACGCACGATGCAACTCAACCGAATCCAACGCAATTTCCGCACTTTCTTCGTTACTCATCTTCTCAACTTACCTTGACTAATTTTTATCGCCGACACACAACACCACGTTTCGCATCGTATACGACGGTTTCACAAACCAGACACGCTGTACGCTTATTTCACACGCCCCGCTACCACCCTGCAACCCGAAACACATTACCCCACATAATCCCGCGAGCTGTCTGGAATGCAACACCACCACCGATACGTTATATCCCTGAAAGTTAGCGAGCTGCAGTCGTTTCTGGCTCGTTACAAAATAATGATTAGCTTTGATAACAGGCATTTAACCGGCGAGACTGCCAGAGCCGATGCCTTCGAGAAGGTTGTTGCAAACGTTCATTACTGTTGCAACGTGTCTTCAAGTTTCGCTATCCCGATGAAAGTGGCTGTGAGGTGATACTATGGCGATCAGCGATGATGTGACCAATAAAATAGAACAGCGTGACGAGGGCTACCGACTCTCCGAAATGCTACGTACATATTTCGAACAAGCCGGCGCATATCTGGAATTCGATGAGACGTTTCAACAAAATTATCTCCTCGACTTTACCATTACTCGCTTTGCGAAAGTTCACGCACACGTAAACCTGGGCGTGCACGTTACTGGCTCTCTTGACGATCTCGACGAGCAAGAATTATTTGTCCAGACCTCCAGACGAGGCATTGTGCTCAAGGCGATTTACATCGAATTGAGCGACACTTCAGCCGCCGCCGGTGGCCTGCTCGTTGCGTTTGGTGCCTGCCTGGCTTTCCTCTTTGACCGACGCTACGCACAAAACAAAGTGATGGGAATGCGTGTCAACGAAGACAGTTCGTTTCATTTCTTCGATATCGAAGACAATATCGAACGCTTACAACGCATGTCCTACGACGATGAACTCGATATCGGCGAAGATCTCGAAGGCCGCGTCATCGCCTACTTTACCGAAAAAGGGTTCGGGTTTATCCAGACCGACGATGAACGAAAATTCTTCTTCCACATCGCAAACATCGTCGACGACGAACTCCGCTCTCGCCTGCCAGCCTACGTGCCAGGCGAAATCATTCCGGTCGACTTTCAGTTCGGTGGAAACGATGGCAAAAAATATCCCAAAGCCATCAATGTCGCCATGCCCGAGGGAAACGGGCTTGGAAACCACTAACTTCACACCACCGACCCGCGCGACTTCGCCTACCAGTGCGCGCGATGCAACGTCAGCTGATGGTCCCGGCAATCCTTAGGCGGCAGCGGCAATCGAACCTCGCTGCTGCCTTTGGCGCCAACTTTTGCGACCTTCAATTCAGCCTCAAAACCTTCCCCACCCGCCACACTACAACTCCACACAACTTCGATATCACGAACCGGATGTCCCGACAGGTTTGTCACCTTCACGACATTACCGGTCGGATTGATACTACCGTCACTGACGACTTTTTGATGAAAGCCGATGTTTAACCACGGCAAAATATCATCACGCTGATTGGCAAACTCGCCCTGCGGCATCAACTCCACGATCCCACGCTTATCATCGATCGTCATCCGATAACGCCTGAGAACACTCAATCCCAACAACCCGACGATTGGATAATCTCGCCCCGTCCCACCACAGCTCTCACAAATCGTAAACGACACCTTGGTATGCATCCGATCCCCCAGCTCTAGCCTGGGAATCATGCCAAACGTGCGCTCCACCATCCCGTTCGCAGTTCGCGACATCGTCTTCGGACCGCTATCCGCCGGCGTCAACCCAACGTCGCGCGCAAACTCCGGCGTGAGCGTAGAATACGTCGCGCCCGTATCCAGCAAAAAATACACCGCCCGGCCCTGCACCTTTGCTTTCACAAGAATAGAGCTTCCCAGACGCTCAAAAGGAAGCCGCAGCGCCTGCCCGCCATGCGAGGAGCCATCACCGCCAAGCCCACGATCGATTTGCAACACAGACACATCCGACATCGATTCTGTGCGCGCTGACGATCGCGCGGATTCCACCACAAGGTTTTGCGCCGGCTCCGCGTCTTGTCTCCCTTCAAACAAGTCGATAACCTGCTGCGCGTTCACCGAGCTAGCCGCCAGACAGCTGCTCAAAAGCAAGCCGATTCCAAATCCACGCTGTAACCAACATCGCTTCATATCAACATCTCCATAACTGCCCGTATCAACACGACTTTTTAACCCGCAATACTGGCCAAGTCCTTTCGGTCGACGACCCGTTTGCTTTCATGCTATCACCGCCCCTATGAACGGTCTCTACGCAGTTATATTCGCCCAACAACGTTTTACAAACTTCCGCCGCCTCACACAAACTCTATTGTGGACATGCCTCTCCGTAGGCATCATCGCGCCGGCCTACGCCGAACCAACAGCTTCCCTCGAGTCTGTAAATTCGGACCCACTCAATCAAGTCACCCAACCCGCCCCCAAAAGTCCGCAGGAAGAACGCAACGATTTTGTTAAATCCGTGCGCTCCCGCAAGCTATCCGTTGATCAGACCTTACGCGAACTCGGGCTAGAAGCACCGAGAAAATGCCTGGATTTGTCCGATCCACAGCAACTCTCTGCGCGAAAAAAACACTGGGCCAGCGCCCTCAATGTGCTCAACCGCACCCATCACGATGAACTGATCAACTGGATCATCGGCAAAGGACGCCCGCCAGGCACTGCAATTCGTGAAGCCGAGTCACAAAAAAACTGCCTGCTCACCGCAATCGTAACCGATGTGAACCGCACGCCTCACAAATTGCGGATTATTTTGGACTTTGGCTACTCGTTTGAGGGCGAAATCAACGGCCCCCGCCAGCTCAGTGCGCTTTTCAACCAGACGCCCACCAGGCGGCGAGAAATCTTCAACAAAATCACGCAATCCGGCTACCGGAATGCAAATAGCCAGAGCCAGATCTGGACCCGCAAATACAGTTTCGAAGGCCGCTCCTTCAACGTCGTCTCCGACGAAGCCGGCCAGCGCTGCGGCCTGGAAAGCTCGCAGACGTGGAAGCCCGGGTTTGGCAATCATAAGGACTGCTGGCACAACCGCCTGAGCGCCGAAGAACGCGAACGCGAAATCCTCCAGGCCTCCAGCGCACCCGGAATTTCTCGGCACCACTGGGCTACCGATTTCGATTTTTTCAGCCTCAATACCAAAAGCTTCATCGAAAGCGGCCCTCACCACGGCGACTATCTCTGGATGCAGGAAAACGCTCTCAATTTTGGCTACTTTCAACCCTACAAAGGCATCGCCTCACGCGCCGGTCAGGCCGGCTACATGGAGGAGCGCTGGCACTGGTCCTATTTGCCTATCGCCCAGGCGCTTTACGAATTCGTAAAACAACATGATCAAACGATAGAAGCCGCCCTGTTCTCACAATGGGACGAGTTCGAGGCACGCTCAAACCGCGGCCGTCGCGAAGCCATCTCGTTCTTCCCGTTTGTGCGCGCGAACTGGCGCTCCTACATGTTCCACGTCGACGCTCCCAACATCTCCCACATACCCCGAAACACCGCCCCTGCCCCGAGCGAAGACAAGCCATCCCCGCGCCCACACACGCCCGCTCCCATCTCTGAGACGGGATCCTGACCCACATTCCACCCCCGACTTTTCGATTTTTGTGCTCCGGAAACGATTTCTGAAACTGTGCACTTTTCCGTCAAACCATCAATTACGTTTGTAAATACGGTCCCGAACCGTCCAGATCGTGATGTACGGTTGTAAAACACGTCCAGAGCACTTTCAAAACCGTCAAAACGAGATTTTCCCAAGAAAATCTCGTTCCCGACCGTCAGGTCTGTGATCTACCGATGTAAATCGCGCTCCCGACCGCCAGGTCTGTGCTCTACCGATGTAAATCGCGCCCCCGACCGTCGGGTTTGTGATCTACCGATGTAAATCGTGTTTTGACCGCTAGATTGATGATCTACGGATGTAAATCGCGTTTTGACCGAAAACAAAAACCGCGCTCTCCCCTTATGGGAAAGCGCGGTTTTTTTAAGCAATTCTAAACGCGTTTCGGATCAAAGCGTTCCAGAAACACCCAGCGAGAACGACGAGCGATTCGCTGCGGCACCGGTGAAGTTCCAGAATGGAAAGCGGAACGACTTGTTATCGGCCGTTTTCGGAGGCTGCGCCGAGCTCAAACCTGCTCGCACACTCAGCCAATCATTGATTCCGTAGCTGAGCGACAAACCACCCGTCGACATCTGCCCCGCACAACGACCCACGCAAGCAAGCTCGGAGGTCAGCTCATCATCGTTGCTGTTTTCGCCCGCATAAGCCCAGTACGCATGAAGGCCATACGACGCACTAAATCGCAGCGTAGACCAGATCGGCACGCTCACGCTCAACGAGTTTCCAAGCGCGAACTGCGAGTTTCGATCGCCAACCGCAACGTGCGTCGGTGAAACCATCTCGCCAGCACGGAACAGTACGTTATCGATTCCGGGAGAATCCAGCGCAAACGCCGGTGTCGTGTACCGGTGGAAATACGTCGTTCCAGACAAACCGTACGAAATCGTTACTTTCTTAAAAAACGTCTTCGAGAGGCCGAGCGACAAACTCGTATCGAACAACAACGTCTGGAAGCGCGAAGCCGTACTCGTTGGCAACGTCGCAGCAACGCTCGGTGAGAAACGAATTCCCGTCTCGCCGAACTCGTAACCGCTCCAGCCTGCATCTAGAGAAACGTCACGAAGACGAAACTCTTGCACGGCATTGCTACCACCACCTTCGGACAACCACTGATTCGCGCCGACGTTAACGCCGAAATTGAAATCGCCAACCGTATATCCACCACTGACCGAGAGTGAAACCGAAACGCGATCGTACGCATTATCGGGCGACTTCACTACATCCGACCATTCCGTGTCGTTTTTCGCGGTCATGAAGGTTCCCTGACCAACGTTCATACCCAGACCGGCCGAAAGGCTCCAGGCGCGCTTCGACTCATCATCCTCTGCAGGCAATACAATCGCGTCTGTGACTAGATCATTTTCGACCTGCGCTTCTGCTTCCGCAGGAATCGTTGGTGGTTCAGCAACTTCTAATTCAGTTGTTGCCTGGGCAATCGCCGGGGCCGAAAAGAGAAGCCCCGCCGCCAAAATTGCGCGCGCGCTCCATGCAAAACTCTTATTCATCTGAAACTCTCGGAAAATGTTAAATGCATCGCGTGCGTATCTCTAATAGCGCATGGCCACGACGTCAAGACGCGTCGATGCGTTAGGAAACGATCTACGCACGTATTATGCAACTATCACACCAACTCGAACAAGTTCCAATGAAAAAAACATTCGCTCAGGAGCCAAGCCCGCTCTGGCGCAAAATACGCCGCACACCGGTGATTGCACGGTACAAACCAACATGTTGGTACACACCGGGCTGACCGAGGAGCGCCAAAAACAGCGGTTCCCCGTCGATCTCAAATGCACGAACATGCAGACTGCGCGTATCGACGTCCGGCATGAACTGTTGAATCTTGGAAAAAATATTTGCGCGACGTTCCCGATCAAAGGTTTTGGCGAGCATCGGGGCGTAGGCCGCGAGCACGTCCGCCTCGCTCAATTCACCGGCCGATGCGATCACCAGACCGTGCGCATCACCCAGCGTGAAATTGCGAAGTCCTTCGCGCTCAAAAATTGCTTCGAGCTGAAGCATAATTGCATGGCCAGCCTGCAAGCTGCGGCGTTGACGACGTTCTGGTGGTAGTTCAAGCACACTCATGATCCACTCCTTGGATAGACAGCACGCCTCAAAAACGTGCTTGAGCAACGGAGCGTCCCGGCTACATCGTCTTGTTTACAAACAATATAGCTGGCCAAGCGCTCCAGGTGGATTGGAGTGTAGAGGTCAGTCGCGATGTGTCAAAAAAATCCATCAAGACACTATTTCAAGTTCCGTATGCAGGCTTGAATGCGCTCGTAATCATCGTGAAGATCGAGATCCCGATAGATATCCCCGGCTTTTTGCCACAACGTGATCGCTTCCTGAGCGCTGCCAGCTTCCGCCCGTAACCGTCCCAGTTGCTCGAGCGGCTGCGCATAATCCAGATCTGCAATCGGATAACGTCTGGCCAGCGCAAGTACCTTTTCAAGGGTGACGGAGCTTTCCTCATCCTGGCCGAGCAACGCCTCCACAAGCGCCAGGTTGTACTCAATGCCGGCAAGCAAATAGGGGTAATCATCGTCGGCTACGATATCGCGCGCGGCAGAGATAAACTTTTGTGCGCCCTCAATATCGACCAGAGAAATCGCGGTTAACCCGAGGTTTGCGTAAACAACCGCAACATCGTAGCGCGCGCCAATGCCCTGAAAAATATCCAGCGCGCGCCCGTAGTTTTTGCGTGCATCATCGAAACGCTTCTCGAAACGCGCCACATCCCCAAGTCCGTTATAACAATGGCCCTGGCTGCGCCGATCTCCACGACTCTCATAACGTCCCAATGCCTGACGGTAGAGCTGGGCGGCTTCAACAAAATTCTTCTGATAGCGCGCCAACTGCGCCATGCTCAAAAGGTTGCGCGCAATACCGGCCGGCAACTCGGCGGCACGGTAAATCGTGAGCGATTCCATGTAGAATCGGCGAGCATCGCCGCCGTGACCGAGCATTCTGGCGATTTCGCCGAGCAACCAGAGGGATTCGGCGTGTCCGTCGCTATCGCCGCGCACTTTGGCCGCAACGAGCGATGTTGCCGCGAGCACGCGCGCCTGCCCGTAATCACCGCGGTGCCAGGCGACCCGTGCAAGCCCGCGGCCGGCCATTTCGTCGATTTCATACAATTCGTCACGGCCCGCGATCAGTTCACGCACGCGCTCAAAAGCCCAGTCGGCAGCTTCAAAATCACCGCGTTGCCATGCCACGTGTCCCAGACCAAGCCAGCACTTCGAAACAGACTTTCGTCCATTTTCACAATTTTCGATGCCAACCCTGGTAACTTCACGCACGACCTTTCGGTACGCATCTTCCGCCGGTTTGAACTCACCGAAACCCTCATAAAGATCGCCAAGCGTGGCCAGCGTTTCCAGGTATTCGGCAAACAAACTACCGCGAATCATCGGCAGACTTTCCGCGATTTGTAACGCCTGATCGTTGTCCGGATTGCCCGAACTCTGGTCGAGGATACTCTCCATCAACTCCAGACTGATCTCATACGCTTCGCTGGCCTGCCTGAGCATAAACGAGCGCTGCGCGGTTTCGGCTGCAACCAAAAACCATCGCAAAGCCTGTTCGGGAACGCGTGCCGAGCGCCAGTGCGCGCCAATTTCCAGCGCAAACGTCTCGGCAGAGCGACCAAACACGGTTTCCATCGCCTGCGCAGCAAGTTTGTGAAGTCTACGGATGTTGCGCGGACCGCCCGCGTCGCGCAAAAAGTAGTCGCGCACCAGCGCATGACTGAACGTAAACCAGTCATCGCGACGTGTGTGGCTTTCTGCAATCACACCTTCGGACAGCAATCGATCGAGGTCTTGATCAAAGCTCGCTTCGAGCTTTGCATTTCCCTCAATGCGTACCATCTCTCGCAGCACATCGTAGCCAAATCGCGCACCCGACACGGCTGCGCGATGCAACAATTCCGACAGACGATTTCCGGTCTGATAGCGCTCCTCGATTTGCTGGATGCGCACTCGAAACAGGTCGGCAAGACTGGGCGGAACGGCTTCGCGAACTGCGTCCACCGAGCGCGCACGCCACTGATCTTCGCTCCACTCCAAAAGCCCTTCATTTTGCAGATAACGCAACAACAGCAGCAAATGCAGCGGATTTCCGCCGGATCGCTCAAAAACAATGTCGGTCAACACATCGTCAACCGGCAACAACGCCTTGATCAAACGAAATCCGCTCGCGCGCTGCAATCGGTCCAGCGTGAGGCGTTCGACCGTCTCCCCCGTATAACGGCTTAGCGCGTTGAGACGGCTTTCCAACTGCGGATTTTCGGCCATATCTTCGGTTCGCGCCGTCGCGATCACCATCAACGGCACCGATCGGTGTCGTAATTCTACGGCCAGATAATCGAAAAAGTCCGCAAGTTCTGCACCCGCCCAATGGATATCATCAAAAATGATCAAGCGAGGTTCTTGCAACGCTGCAAGCTCAAAAGCACGTGTAACTGCCGCGTATAACAATTGCGGCGAACCGGACATATTTCGCAGCTCAGGCATCGGAGATTCCGACAATTCGGACGGCCGCAAAAAGTCCGTAATCGCCTGGGCATCTTCTTTTGCAACCTGGCCCCACGATTCGAGCATCTGAAACACACGCGAATACACGTCCGCTCGCGTAAGCCCGCGCGTCGCAAACATACTTTCCATAACTTCTTGCAGGCCACGCAACCCGCCGGTAGATCCGCGCGTAAATGCTCCAATATGGCCGTGCAAAAGCCCATGTTCTTCGGCCTTTTCCTTGACCCACATCGTCAGCCGCGTCTTTCCAACGCCGGCCTCGCCTTCGAGGATGACAACTTTGCCACCCTTGCCTGCCGCCACGTGTAAAACCAGTTTTCGCAAAAAACTGCGTTCTTTCGGCCGACCCACAAACGGAATCCGCTGAAACGAAGCGATCCCGCCGCTATCCGAGTTTTCAGAGTAAACACTCTCGCTTTCGGCTTCTGTCGAAAATGGACCGGACAGCCCACCCGCGATGGTCGGATCAAACCGACTTTCATCACGCTCGACTTGCCTGGCTAACAACGCTACCGGCTTGCCGACGGTCATTTCCTCCAACGTCCGTTCTTGCGTACCTTCCATCGGCGGAAGCGGCTGCGGCACTTTTTTCGCCTGCGGATCTCGGCGCGCAACTTCAAGCAATCGCTGCAAAGCCACACGCATATCGGTCGCCGAAGCCCAGCGATCTGCCGGCTGTTTTTCCAGAGCTTTCATGACAAAATCACGCAACTCTGGCGATATCACCAGACCCTGGCGAGCGATGATTTCTGGCACTGGCTCATGCACATGCATGCTCATCACGGCCAGCCCCTTTTGCTCCCCAAACGGCGGATAACCTGTAATAAATTCGTACAACAACAGCCCAACATTATACAGATCTGCACGAGGCGTTAGCGTTCGCACACCGGACGCCTGTTCAGGACTCATATACCGAGGCGTTCCCACAACTTCGCCATGTTCCGTGTCGCGCGCATCGCCAGAATCGAACAAAAGCGTTGCGATCCCAAAATCGATGATCATCGCTTTGCCCGGATGTTTCGGTAAATTCGTACCCGAAACAATGATATTACCCGGCTTCAAATCACGATGAACCACACCACGCGCATGCGCATGTGCAAGTCCGGCAAGCACCTGTTCAATCAAAATCAGAATGTGCTCAAGCGACAAACCACGCTCGATCAAACGATTCAACGGAAAGCCGTCGATAAGTTCCATCGACATGAACATCCGCCCCAGATCGTCGACGCCGTACTCATAAACTGCCGCAATATTACCATGACGCAATCGCGACGCAGCACGCGCCTCGCGCGCAAAACGCCTGCGAAGATGTGGCAATCCCGCCATCTCTGGACGAAGCAGTTTCAGCGCAACCAGACGCCCATGAGGCTCTTGCTTTGCACGCCACACACTGCCGACGCCACCCTGACTGAGTAATTTTTCGAGAACAAAACGTCCGTCGATTCGATCTTGAGGAGAGAGAGATTGCATAAATACAGCAGACGGAAAAAAGAGGAGTTACCGTGAAACGAAAAAAATCAGCGCGCGTAAAAGGCGTTTGCTACGTCCTCTTACGCGCGCTGATAGTGTGATGCAAGTACCGAAACGTTTTTCGATTACTTATCGGAACGATCCAGTCGATCCAATTTCACCAGGTCCAGACCACCCGTAAATGCATACGAAACATAGTTATCGTAGCCATAAATTACGATTCCAAACGCAGGCGGTGCAGAAATCGTGTGCGGCCCCTCTTCTACCCGAATGTGTGCACGAATCCATGCGTTATCCGCACTGTACTCATGATCCCAGTCTTTCGGATCAACGCGCTGACCATCCAGCGTCAGAATACCGGTCACCGGCACCGTAACCGTAATATAGTTGTTGTAGTACGTGGACGGCGTCATGAAAGAATACGACGTACGAAACTGCTCATTGGGCGGCAGCAAGTAGAACGACGGATCGCCTGCGTAATCACCCCAGTCAATGCGGTTATTTACGCTCTGCTGACCGGAGATAAATGCACCAACCATAATCGGACGCGTCGACTCAATGTTGAACATACGCTGCGTTCCAAACTCACAAGATTCACCCGCATTGAGCTTAATAACACCTTGCGCCGGATCGCTATCCACCGCTTTAAGCGAGCAATGTGGCGTCGTCTCACTGGCTGTACGCAACACGTTAGGTATATTCAGGTTAATACCCGTACTAATAATCGTGTCGTCTTCACGTGCCAGGATCTTCCAGTACGTACCTTCACGTGAGTTTTTCATGTCCGGAAGCGGATTACGAAGCTTGACCGGTGCCGCAACGAAGTTACGTCCCCAGGTTTCCATCGGGAAAAGCTGACTTTCCAGGTGATCGCAGGCACCTGTTCCGACAGGCGTGTTCGCACACGTATGCCCACCAAACACTGCAACTGGCTTGCTAGCCTTTACACGAGCACCACTCAAATCTTCGACGGGCTGCGCGATTTTACCCGACACATTGAGCACATCAAAAGGCTGCATCGTAACCTTCATCAGACCTTTTGAATCCGGTCCACTTACACGACTGCTCGTCACGCCGTAGATCAAGTCGCGATAACCACGATTGGTACCGGTCTTGGTTGCCGGACGAAGCTGAATTTCCACTTCCGTATCCGGCTGGGTTGCAACCACAGTCAACGCCGGTCCGTACGGACGCGCCAACACAAGATCTTGTCCATTCGAACCAACGCCCGTAGCAAGTGCTGTCTGACTCATAAACATATAGTTTTCGGTCAACGCACTGGTCGGCAACAACAAACTCGCGTCATTACTATAGTTGTAATTACAGCAAAGCGGATTGAACTGATACGCAATCACGGGCTGCGAAGCCACGATCTGATAGCCGTTTTTCGTCAGCGACGTCGCACCAAAAGGAATCGTGCGATGATTCATAACCAGCGTCATCGTCGAGCCGCTCGGAAGCACAATCTTATCGATATCGCCGCTCAAGGTCTCGCCAACACGCACGCCATTTGCGTCCAATACTTCCGAATAAACCGTCACAATCTCATCGGCCGGCGACTGCATATCCGAGCCAACCCGACGCGAAGGCACAGCCTGCGCAAACTCGCCGTCCGCACTGAATACCGTAATTTCGGCATCGTACGTGGTCGAAGTATTCGCAAGAACAATTGCATACGGCGGATGGTTTTCAGGCAGCAACGGACGCTGTCCCTTGTTGTTGGGCTCGTTCAGCAGATGATTCTCAAGCTCAACCGCCCAGTACTCACAACCGATATAGCTGTTCTCGATTTCGGCAATCTTGCAGCGATCCAGGCAATAGCCTTCAACGCAACGACCTTCTTCCTCAGTCGAGCACGGCTCAAGATCGGTAAACGTCTCCGCATCCTCGTTACACATCTGCGGCGTATTATTCGCGCCACATTTACGCGCACCAGGCACACAACTTACGTCGACACATGCGCCATCGCGACAAACCGCCGAGCCTTCGCACAGTCCCGGTACAATTGCTGTTCCATCGTCACTGCAAATATCTATGCTCGGCGTGTTCGTTCCACGACAACCAAGCATCGCACCTGGTTCACAGATCTTTGGCTTCGGTGGTGCAGTATCTTCTTCTTCGACATCTTCACTGGCATCAGGCTGATGCACATCGACGGAGACATCCTCACGGTTATTATTGTCGCCATTGTTTTCAACCGGTACCGGGTCACTACACCCGATTATCGCTACCGATACAACAAGACTCAGGGCTAACAGTCTTTCAATAGAACGATTCTTCATAAATATATTCGCAGCTAGGGACGACGTATTGTTCATGTCTGGGTCAGTCAATAATAGGTCAGGTGTTTCGTTAAGAGTTCCTGACCAAAAGAAGCAACTACAGGTAGTTCTGTGCACACCATACACATTTTCCTACCAAGAATCACGGATTAGATGAAAGGCCAGCTGATCGCAAGCCTCAACCCTCCGGTATAAGCTCAGCAGCCGAGCGACCGCAAGGATGCAGTGAAGAAGAGTGCCAGACCCGAAAACTATGAAAAGACTCATGAATCGCCAACAATGCACGACCCTGCAGATCCAACGCGGCCGCTTCTGCCTTCTTCACTTCCTCACTATCACCACCCTCCGCCGATGAATCGAGCCGCGCAACGCGCTCACCCGCCAACATCAAAAGCTGCCCGTATTCCGTATCGACGAACTCAAACCAACGCTCCAATTCATCGTGAGACGCATCATACCGTAAAACTGCTCCCCGCGATTTTCGCGAAGCCCTGGCCAATTCCTTACGCTGCTTCTCCAGAAACGACTGGGTTTCCAATACTTCCGCGCGATCTTTGGACACAAGCGAGCGCTCAATATCCCCTTCCTTTTCAAAAAACCTCTTACCCGTCTCGGTAACATCCGCAATCACGCCCCGGCAGACAGGATCATTGGTCTCCGCCATCACGTCTTGCTCACCCTTCTCTACACTCGTTCCAAAAGTTGTTTCTCCATGCGTCATCATCAGCCAGAAAAATCCGACCAGCGCCGCAAGCACCAACACTCCGCCCAGCAGCGCACGACGCCGACGACGCGATTCCGCACGCACAAACGTTGCGCGCAACTCATCGAGCTCGCCAGGAGCCAATCCAACCGACCGCTCATCAACGGCTTCATCGGTATCAGAAAGCTCATTTTTTTCGATATTTTCAGGGGATTCGGAAGATTCCGACGATTCATTATCTGGTTGTTCTGGTGTGGACATCTAGCCTGCTGGGTCAAAGTCTTCGAGGTAAAAGGTCGCCGTGT
>JBEBSM010000031.1:0-16536 GCA_040394315.1 Lujinxingia vulgaris | reverse complement strand
TTTCGCGGCCGGCGGCAAAGGCTGTGTACATGGCGCTGATGACGACTTGTTCGAGTTCTGCGCCTGAAAAGTACTCGCAGCGTGTGCTGATGTCGTCGAGAATCGGTTCGGATATCTGGCGGTTTCGGCGCTCAAGGTGGATGCGCAGGATTTCTTTGCGCTCGTGGGCGTCGGGCAAGTCGATGAAGAATATCTCGTCGAAACGACCTTTTCGGAGAAGTTCTGGTGGGAGCGCGTCGACGCGGTTTGCGGTGGCGACGACGAAAACAGGCGTGGTTTTTTCCTGTTGCCAGGTCAAAAGCGACCCCAGAACGCGTGCAGATCGGCCTTCCTCGCCGCTGGCGGCAAAGCCTTTCTCGATTTCGTCCATCCATAAAACGCAGGGTGCGAGCGCTTCGCAGGTTTTGAGTGCCTGGCGTAGTGCGGCTTCGGGGGCCTGGTTGCCGTCGAAAACAGCGCCCATGTCGAGGCGCAGCAGGGGTAAACCCCAGAATCGGCCGATGACTTTTGCGGTGAGGCTTTTTCCGCAGCCCTGGACGCCGATGAGCAAGAGGCCTTTGGGGGCGGGCAGTCCGTAGACGCGAGCTTCCTCGCTGAACGCCTGGCGGCGCTCGTCGAGCCATGCTTTGAGTGCGGTGAGGCCGCCGACGTCTTTGATGGTTTCGTTGAGTGGGTGAAATTCGAGGACGCGGCTCTGCCCGATCATGCGCTGTTTTTCCTGGAGGATGGCGGATTGTGCGTCGAATTTGGCGTTTCGTGCGCGTGCGTCGAGGCGTTGGCCGTGGACGCGAAAAAAGGCGCGTTGTGCTTCGCGGCGTGTTAAGCCAAGTGCGCCGCTGATTAAGTCGTCGCGCGAAAGGTCCTGGAAGGTGTCTTGGGGGGAAGTGTCCGGATTAAAAACTGCGTCGTATTCGCGTGCGATGATGTCGCGGTCGGGCAGTGGCATGGAAATACGGGTTAGTTCTTTGGCGAATTCTGGAAAGTCGATCACGGTTGGGCTGATGAAAATCAGTGTTTTTCCGCGGAGTGCGCAGTGGCGTTCGAGTTCGCGAAGTGTGCGGCGAACGACGAGGTCGTCGAGCAGGGGTTGGGCGTCGTTGAAGACGAAAATCCCGTTTTCGGTGGTGCTTTCGATTTGTGAAAAGGCTTTGAGCAGGGCGTCGTGCGTGGATTGGGCTGCAGGATTGGGTTCTTTGCCAAAACCGAGGGTGACGCTCCAGTCCCAGAGGGGGCGTTTTTCGTGGGCGGCGACGCGGGTGATGAGCTCGAGGGCGCGCTCTTCTTCGTGGGTTTCGAGGTGGATGAGCGCGTAGGGGGCACGCAAAAGAGCGCGCAATTCGCGGGCGAAGAGCATCGTGGGGCTAGCGGCTTGCTGCATACATCTATCGCCGTAATAAAATTAATCAGATGGAAGGTAAAAAATCAGCCAGCATGAAAAGACCAGCGAAGTTCTTCGCGCAAAGTGTCGATTTCCTGGTTGAGAACGCGTTGATCAGCGCTTCCAAGCACGACGCCGTGCAGGCCAATGAAGGTCAGGTCGATGTCGAAATAGGGTTCGGGGCCTTCGTGACGTCGGAACTGCACGTCGAGTTCGACGGGTTCCTGGTGGATGGTCGAGCGGCCCATGCAATAGAGGAAAAGATAGATGAAAAGAGGGACGACGAGTACAAAGAGCGGGACGAGGGCCAGGATGAAGGTGACACTTCCGCGCTCAAAGCGCACGCGTTGATGTTCGGATTTGACCATTTTGTAGCCGAAAGATTCGAACATTCGCTGGACGTGGTCGCGTAAAACGGCTTCGTCCTGGACGCCGTAGACGCGGAGTTGGCGCATGAAAACGGTCTGTGATGGGTCAGAAAAGCTTTCGTTGGTGGTTTCGACGCGAAACGGCATGTTGTCACCGGAGCGTTGCAGCGCGGTGACGGCCTGGTCGATGTGGGCGTTGTAGCCGATGACGGGGCTGGCGAGTGAGGCGTTGGTGCTGAGGACGGGGCTTTGGGGGCCGAAGTTTGGGCGGCCGTCGGCGCCGGGGCCGCGATGTTCGACGTGCGCGCGCAGACCGTGTGGGAGATGGTTGCGCTCGTTGTGGGCGTTTTGTGCAGGGGCTTGTTGTGTGTTGGGTTGGACAAATTGTGGCGTTGGGGTGGTGAAAGTCGGGGCGCCGGGATTGGGTTGTGGGTGTGCGGTTTGGTTTTCGGGGTGTGTGGGGGCTGTTGGCTGTTTTTCGGACGGTTTCCAGAGGGGAGCGGGCAGTTGTTTGCCGCGATCGACGCCGGGAATGCGGTATTCGATGTGTCCGTCGGTGGTGACGTCCATCTCGAGCAGGCTATTTTGTGTGGCCTGTTCGAGGTAATTTGTGACGGTATCGTGCGGCAAGCCAAGCGTATAGGCTAGATACGAGGGCTGCAGGCAATCCAGGCCGTCTTCGTATACCAGTCGCAGGATGTGCCACTCAAATTCTTCGTACGTCATGATGTTATTCAAACTGTTTTCTCCGCCAAATCAAGCCACCGCCCTCTAAAAACGTATCGCAAGGCGTGGTTCATTCCAAACTTATCTGAAACAAGCCCGGCTTACAGCTCTCCTAGTAGTTTAGGCACCTTATTCTTGGGAATCAATCTTGCAAAGCATGTAAGTGCATTGCACACTTTGCAAACGTGAATGTACGACGAAAAGTCTGATGCACCTTGATGCAGTTGATACGCCGACTTAACCCTATTTAGGAGTTCGCATGTCTGATGTGGAACGAATTGAGAGTATTCTGAAAGAAAAGCGTCTTTTTGAGCCGTCTGCAGAGTTTGTTGCTCAAGCGAATGTGAATGCGGAAGATCTTGATGCGCTGCGTGCAGAGGCGGCGGCAGATCCGGAGGCGTTCTGGGCAAGGTTAGCGCGTGAAGAATTGGTCTGGGATAGGGATTTCGATAAGACGTTGACCTGGGAGGCGCCTTTTTCGAAGTGGTTTGAGGGCGGAAAGCTCAACGTTTCGGTGCAGTGTTTGGATAAGCATCTGACGACGGCGCGCAAGAATAAAGCGGCGATTATCTGGGAAGGTGAGCCGGGCGATCAGCGTACGTTGACGTATCAGCAGTTGCATGCGGAGGTTTGCCGGTTTGCAAACGGTCTGGAAAAACTGGGTGTAAAGGCCGGCGATTGTGTGGCGATTTATATGCCGATGGTGCCGGAGCTTGCGATTGCGCTGTTGGCGTGCGCGCGCATTGGTGCGCCGCACAACGTGATTTTTGGTGGATATTCGGAAAAAGCGATTCGTGATCGCGTGGAAGATGCCAAAGCAAAGGTCGTGATTACGGCCGATGGTGGCTGGCGTCGCGGTCGAATTACGCCGCTCAAGGCGCATGTGGATGACGCGCTCAATTCGGGTTGTCCGACGGTTGAGCAGGTGATTGTTTATAAGCGTTGCGATAATCCGGTGCAGTGGCGAAGCGAGCGCGATCATTGGTGGCATGAACTGATTGAAGATGAATCGACGCATCATGAACCGAAGTCTTTTGATGCGGAGCATCCGCTCTTTATTTTGTACACGAGTGGAACGACCGGTACGCCGAAGGGTGTGGTGCATGCTTCGGCGGGTTATGCGTTGTGGACAAAAGTGACGTCGCGCTGGGTTTTCGATCTGAAGGATGAAGACACGTACTGGTGTACGGCGGACGTGGGTTGGGTGACCGGGCACAGTTATATTGTGTACGGGCCGCTGCAAAACGGTGCGACGAGTGTGATGTATGAGGGTGCGCCGAACTGGCCGGAGCCGGATCGTTTCTGGGATATTATTGAGCGCAACCGGGTGAGCATTTTTTATACGGCTCCGACGGCGATTCGTGCGTTCATGAACTGGGGCGATGAGTGGGTGGAGAAACACGATCTTTCGAGTCTGCGGCTTTTGGGATCGGTCGGTGAGCCGATCAATCCGGAAGCGTGGATGTGGTATCGTGAAAAGATTGGTAATAATAATTGTCCGATTGTCGATACGTGGTGGCAGACGGAAACGGGTGGGATTTTGATTTCGCCGATTCCGGGTGCGATGGCCACCAAACCAGGTAGTGCGACGAAGGGGCTGCCGGGAATTGACATTGCGGTGCTTGGAAACGACGGCGAGGAGCAGGCGGATAATGTGGGCGGACTTCTGGTGGTCAGAAAGCCGTGGCCGGCGATGCTTCGTACGATTTTTGGCAATCCGGAGCGCTTTAAAAACGGGTATTATGCGCGTTTTGAGGGGATGTATCTGGCGGGTGACGGAGCGCGTCGTGACGAAGATGGATATATCTGGATCATGGGTCGGATTGACGACGTGATCAACGTCTCCGGGCATCGTCTGGGAACGATGGAGATTGAGAGTGCGTTGGTGAGCCATCCGAAGGTTACGGAGGCTGCGGTTGTGCCGCGGCCGGATGAGATCAAGGGTCAGGCGATCGTGGCGTTTGTGACGTTGGAGCAGGGATTGGTGGCGTGTGATGAGCTTGTGAAAGAGCTTTCGGCGCATGTTGTAAAGGAAATCGGGGCGCTTGCGCGGCCGGCGGAAATTCGGTTTACGCCGGCGTTGCCGAAAACGCGTAGTGGTAAAATCATGCGCCGTTTGCTGGCAGATCTTGCGGCCGGGCGCGAGAGTGGTGATACGAGTACGTTGGAAGATGCGTCGGTGTTGGATTCGTTGCGCGAGCCGACGGACGAGTAAGTTTTACGATTGTTATATTGTATGAGTAGGAATTAGGGATCGCTCAGAGGTGTTTTTTAGCCGACTTGAGCGATCCCTTTTCCGTTTTTACTGCCAGGCAAATCGATGATTTCTGAAGTATTTAATGTTCCGAACGGCGCCGGTTGGTGTCTTGATATCAAGCGGTTTTACGATCCAGAGCATCTGGATAAATCGCGTCGTCCGCTGGTGATGATTCCGGGCTACGCGATGAATACATTTATTTTGAGCTATCATCCGGCTGGCACTTCGATGGTGCAATACCTGGTTGACCAGGGTTTTGAGGTGTGGACGGCGAATTTGCGTGGGCAGGGCGGATCGAAGCGTTTGCGCGGGCCAAGAAGGCACGGTTTTCGGGATCTGGCGCTGGTGGATTTTCCGGGCGTGCGGGATTTTGCGATTGCGAACACCTTGACGAACGCGCGCAAAATTGACGTGGTTGGTTGCAGTCTGGGGGCGACGGTTTTGTTTGCGTATCTGGGGCATAATCCGGAGCAGCATGGTATCGGATCGTTGATAACGGTGGGCGGTCCGCTGCGCTGGAATCGGGTGCATCCGGTGATTCGGGCACTGTTGAGTTCGCCGGCGGTTGCGGGTTCTGTGCCGGTGTTTGGTACGCGTTATTTGGCGAGTGCGGCGTTGCCGTTGCTGGCGGAGCATGCGCCGTTTTTGTTGTCGGTTTATATGAATCCAAAAAATATCGATCTGAGTGCGGCGGCGGAACTTGTGAAAACGGTGGACGATCCGAACATGCATTTGACGCGTCAGATTGCGCACTGGATTCGGAATCGGGATCTGGTTGTGGACGGGTTAAATATTACGCATTCCTTGTTGGATGTGGACGTTCCGGTGATGGCTGTGGTGGCGAATCAGGATGGAATTGTGCCGCCGGCGGCAGTGCTGTCGATTTTCGATCATATCGGTACGAAGAACGCGGAAATTTTGCGTGTGGGAACGAAAGAAGTGCCGTTTGCGCATGCGGATATGTTTATTTCGAAGGACGTCAGTCGTGAGGTTTTTGAGCCGATGGCGGTGTGGCTTGAGAGTCAGTATTCGTGATTTTTTTGATTTTTTTATAGGTGGGGCAGGTAATCGTGAAATCGTTCATGATTTCAAAATTGCGCGAAATACGCGGTCGATGGGGCATCGAGGGAAATGGCTTAGCGAGCGAGGGTTTTCGATGGGGCATCTAGAAAAATGGGTCAGCGAGTGAATTTTCTTGATGGGGCATCGAGGGAAATGGGTCAGCGAGTGAATTTTCTTGATGGGGCATCGAGGGAAATGGGTCGCTGAGCGAAACGGGTCGATGGAGCATCGAGAGAAATGGGTCGCTAAGCCAAACGAGTCGATGGAGCATCGACTCGTCTTTTTTGTGCAAAAGTGAATTTCCTGGCTATTGTGTCTAATTGTGGATGGGGTGTGTGAAACGTATGGGATGCGAATGAAGGCTTTGATGGCTCACGCGAAGCCGCGAAGAGCGCGAAGAAAAGCACTGCATGGATGACGGGGCCGTTTTGGGGTAATCGATAGGGGTTAGTCCAATCTATGTTGAAAATTATTAGTGAAGTGAAATGCCTGAATTAGCGGAAGTAGAAATCGCGCGGCAAAACGTGGCGCGTTGGTGGCAAGATCGGAGTGCCACGGAAGTTCATATTCTTGATCCAAAAATACTGGGTGGGGCGGACGCGGGTGCGTTGGAAGATGCGCTCCGGCAGCCGCTGGTTGCGATGCACCGGCGTGGGAAATACCTGATGGCTGAGCTTGGGAGTGGTCAGCATATTGTGTTTCATTTTCGGATGACGGGGAAAATCGTTCGCAGTGATGTGGAAGGTGGGCGGTTTGCGCGTCTGGCGTGGTTGGTGCCGGAGTCGGGTTGGTTGTTGTTTAAAGATCAGCGGCGGTTTGGGCGGGTGGAGCTTCTGGAGCCAGGTGAGCTGGAAACGTATGCGGCGCTGGTGGCGATGGGGCCGGAGCCGCATGGTTTGCGGGTTGATGTGTTGCAGGCGCGATTGCGTGGCAAGCGGACGTTGAAGGCTGCGCTTTTGGATCAAAAAGTGATTGCGGGGGTGGGAAATATCGCGATCAGCGAGGTTTTCTGGCGGATTGGGCTTGCGCCTGAAATTCGTGTGGACGAGATCAATCAGGCGCAGCTTGAGGCGTTGGTGGCGGATTTGCCGGTGTATTTCGATGAGGTTATCGAGGCTAGTCGTGCGGATGAGATTGTGTATTTGGAGGAGGGCGGCGATGCGGAAAACATCTTTTCGGTTTATGGGCGAAAAGATGAGCCGTGTCCGCGGTGTGCAACGCCGATTGTGCGCGAGGTGATCGCGAGTCGTTCGACGTTTTATTGTCCGGTTTGCCAGGGATAAATGGCGGCTCAGGGGGAAGGGAAAGCCTGGTTATTCGCAGATACCGCAACAACCATGGTTACAAAATGCTTTGACTTTGCCGCCGCACGGCAGTCCGTCTGTGTTTCGCGTGCATTTTGGGAATTTATAATCAATTTTTTCGGCGGTGCAGGCGCCTGCCTTGCAGATGGGCGTAACGTATTTGTCGGGAGTGGCGTTTCCGGAATTATCGCAAATAAATACATATTCGCATTTCCCTGCCTCGACCAACTTTTCATCACCGCAGACCGTACTATCGGTGTTTCGGGTGCCGCATTCGCGTGTTTCGGTGGTGTTGACGCCGTTGCACATTCCGTTTTGACAGGTCGGGGTGGTCTTGGTTCGTGACTGGTTGCCGCTATTTGCGCAGGTTGAGGCGTAGGTGCAGGTAGACCAGTTGGAATAGGTTGCGTTGCCGCAGGTGGGCTTGGGTGTGAGCGCGCAATTTTGGGTTTCGGTAGCGATGTTGGTCTTGCAGGTGTCGTTCTCGCAAATGAATGACTCGACCTGGCGCGTTTGTGTGCCGGTGGATGCGCAGGCGTTGGGGTTTGAGCAGGTGCCCCAATTTGCAAAGTCTTTCTGGCCGCAGGAGAGACCGTCGGTGCTCTCGCGGTTGCATTCTTTTTGCTCCTGGCTGACGACGATGGAGCATGCGCCGCTGGTGCAGGTTGGAGTTTTGACTTCGCGGGATTGCAGGCCAGTGCTGGCGCAGGTGGTTTCGAATTTGCAACTTTTCCATGGGCCGTAGGTTACCCCGCCGCAAGATGCGTTGTTTGTGCAGGTGCAGGGAAGTTCTTCGACACCGACGGCGGTGGTGCAGACGCTGTTTTTACAGGTAGGTGCGAAGGTCTGGCGCGTTTTCTTGCCGTCGTAACTGCATTCACTCCACTCGGCGTTGGTGGATTGTCCACATGCAATATTTTCGGTTTCGCGCGTGCATGCTCGTTCTTCGGTTGTTGTGGCGCTGATGCAGACGCTGTTTTCACAGGTAGCGGAACTTACATCGCGTTTTTGCACACCTTCCGTGTCGCACGGTAACTCAAACGTGCACTCGCCCCACTCGCCCTCGGACGAGGCGCTGCACTCGTCATTGCTTATGCATTCGGCTGGCGGGGTGGTATCGGAATCATCGGAATCGGACTCGGTAATATCGTTGTTTTCTGGCTGGGCGTCTGCCAGTAGAGCGTCGGGCGACAGTGATGAATCCTCATCGTTATCGGTGTCCTGACCAAGGTTGGAAGCATCCAGCGCGTCGGTATTGGGTGTGCGATCTTTGTTGATGCAGATGCCGCCCTCGAAAAATACGCCGCCGCTGCCGCTGGCGCAGTACTGGTGGGGGGCGCATTCAGAATTTTGTCGACATTCTGAGGTGCTGGTTGTGCATGCGCTCAAGACTAGCGCAAAAAAACATGTCGAAAATAGAAGGGTAGCGACATTTTTTGAAAACATATCAATTACTCATCATAGAAAATGCGCGATTTCTTTTTGATCTGGCGGGGTGTTGAAAGATGCTTTGCGAAGAAGCTCTGTAACGAGGCAGCTCATCTACGTTCAGGTTGAAGCGCTACATTTGACATTGCAGACAGTTTTGTCCTTGGGGACAGCTCGCATTGCAGCATCCATTCACGCATGTTCCGAAAGCATGTCCGTTATCGCAAGGGTTGTGTTGGGTATCGCGACTACATCGTGTCCAGTCATATTCTGTTGTCTGTTTCGTTCCGGAGCACGTTCCGTTATTGCAAACCTGGGTCGTGACCACGCGGGAAGATGAAGCAGTCGTCACACAAGTATCTACGTACGAACACGCGGACCACGGTGAGGGTGAGCTGGTTCCGCATACAACGTCAGTTGTTGTTCGAGCTCCGCAGGGCTGCGTTTCGGTCGTTTGGACGCCGTTACAGGATTGGTTCTGACATGTAGGCGTGGTTTTGGTGCGTGTTTGCGTGCCAATCAAGGAGCAGGTTTGTGCGTAGGAGCATAGACTCCAGTTGGAGTAGGAGGGCGTTCCGCAGGAAGTGGGTGGCGAAAGCGCGCAGTTCTGAGAGTTGGTTGTTGTGACGATGACACATTCATCACTTTGACAGGTTGGGGTGTGTATTTGTTGGGTGCGTGTGCCGCTGGTTGCGCATGTGTTTGAGCCAGGATTTGTGCACGTGCTCCATGCAGCGCTGCTCGGTTGGCCGCAGCTATTTCCGGTGGTACTGGCGCGGAAGCATGATTCTGTTTGTGTGGATACGACGATGGTGCAAGCGTTGGTCTGGCAGGTTGGCGTGCGGACTTCGCGTTTTTTTTCACCGGTGCTTGCACAGGTGGTTTCGAAGCTGCACGACGTCCAGTTTCCGTAGGTGGGAGCGCCGCAGGAGGGGTTGTTTGTGCAAGCGCATGGCAGTTCTTCGGTCGTTGTGCGCGGAGTGCATGCGCTGTCCTGGCATGTTTGAGTTGTTACCTGGCGCGTTTTTTTGCCATCGAAGCTGCACGTGCTCCATTCGGATGCATTGACGGGTCCGCAGGAGTCGTCGTTGGTTTCGCGTGCGCAATCGCGTTGTTCTGTGGTCGCGATAACCGAGCAAACGCCGTCAGTGCAGGTTGGTTTGTGGAGCTGGCGAGTTTGCAAACCGGCGGTTGCGCAGGCGGTTTGGAAGCCGTCGCATGTATCCCATTCACCTTCGTCGCTTTGTCCACAATCCTCGTCGATGACGCATTCGTTCGTGTCGGAATCGTCGTTTGTGTCGGCGTCGTCGTTTGTGTCGGAATTGTCGGTATCGGAGGGTGGGAGTGCAGCGGTGTCGTCTGGAAAATTGCTATCGGTGGTGTAATCGCTGTCGATTGAGCGGTCGCTGTCGACAAAGTGGCTGGTGTCGAGTGAATCGTCGATTGGATTGGCCGACGGGCTCATGCAAATACCGCCGCCGAAGAAAACACCGCCGCCGCTTTTGCATTGAAGGCCGGCGGAGCAGTCATCGTCGGTTTTGCAGTTCGAGCCATCGACGGTGCACGCGCTTGCGCTGATGAAGATGGCCAAAATAACGATAAGGTACTGGAAAGTTTTTGACATCAACATGGCGTAAATCCAATTTTATAAAAGAGCAGTTCGAATACCACTATCTTATACATCGATGAAACGATTTTAGCACTCTGCCAAGATGACTTCTACGAACGACTCTCCAGCATGAGACGTGCAGTTATGGTAAAATGTTATGGGTTCAGGCTTTTCAGGTTGTCTTCAAAAAGTTT
The DNA here is from genome assembly GCA_040394315.1 of Lujinxingia vulgaris. GTDB lineage: Bacteria > Myxococcota_A > Bradymonadia > Bradymonadales > Bradymonadaceae > JACCWM01. Next base: position 6,210 of record JBEBSM010000031.1, on the reverse strand, counting down.
GGCGCTTTCGGTATCGCCGGATTTTTTTGCGTGTGACAGGCCGGTTTTCAGGGATTGAATGGCCTCATCACGTTTGCCGAGCTTTAATTGCGCGCTTGCAAGGCTGTTGTGAGCCCAGATGAGGATGGACGAATCGTTGGCTGACGTCGCGTCTTTGATGACGAGGCTGAGGGTCGTGGCGGCCTGGGGAAACTGTTGATCCGCGAGCTGAATTTGGGCGAGTTGGGTGCGTAGTTGGAGGCGGTTGGCGAGGAGTTGGGAGTTGTTTTCGGTGAGGGTGATGCCGCGTTGGAAGGATGTGGCGGCTTTTGCTCGCTTTTCATGCTGGTCTGGAGTGCGCCGAGACGGAGTAGGGCTTCGGATGCAAGCGCGAGGTTTTTGGGGGTGAGCTTTTCGGCAGCGTCGGCGGCTTTTTCGTAGTGTTCGGTTGCAGCCTTGTGATTTTTGTTGTTTTCGGCGCCGATTCCGATTGCGAAAAGAGTTTGTGCAATCATTTCGGGTGCACCGGCGGGACTGTTTTTCTCGAGGATTTTGAGTGCGTCGAGGCAGCGTTTGTGTGTGCCGGTAGCGTTGAGGTTGCGTTCGACCTGACACAGATTTGCGTATTGGATGGCGAGTGATTGGTTGTCGGAAGTGGATTTCTCGACGCGTTTTTCCATGATGTCGATGAGTTCAAGATAGAGCTTTTGAGCCTGGAGATAGCTGCCGGCGGCCTGGTAAATGCGTGCTTCGGCGGCTTTTGCGCGTGCTGTGAGAGCGGGAATGCCTGTCTTATCAAATAGTTGCGCGCTTTTTGCGCAGTGTTCGGCAGATTGTTGCGGCGTTTGAGCGCCGGTGAGTTCGCAAAGAGCGAGGTGACCGCGGGCGATGAGTTGTGGGCTTTTGGTCTGGTTTGCGATCTGGAGAGCGCGTTCAAGGTGAGCTGCGGCGGCGGTTTTATCGCCGGATTGTTCGGCGTCTTTTGCGACCAGTCCGAGCGTGTTGACAAGGAGTGGCCGGTTTTTCATTTCGGTGAATTGTTTAACGAGGCCGTTGAGATGGGGGCGGGCCTGAGCGAAATTACCCTGGTCTTGCAAAACGGAGGCGATGCGCAGGCGGTTTCGGGCCTGGGCGGGAACGCTTTTGGCGATTGAAAACTGCTTGTCGGCCTGTTGCAAGAGTTGCAAGGCCTGGGTGAAATCACCGTTTTGCTGGTAGAGTTCGGCGGTTTTGGCGAGTGAAGAGCCGGCGGTGATTGGGGTTGCGTTGGCTTCGATGGAAGCGACGTCGCGTTTGTATTGAGCGTCACTTCCGGGGGATTTTCCCTGAAGTGTTCGGACCAGGCGAAGGTTCAGGCTGCAGAGCGCGCGGAATGTTTCGTCGCGTTGTTCGGCAGCCTGTTTGATGCACAAATTCAGGGTGTTTTCGGAAGTTTTCAGGCGCCCCTGGCTTGCTTCGATGTGGCCTTTGGTGAGCAAAAGTTGGCCGATTGCAGCGTCGAGCTTGAGCGCTTCTGCGCGGTTGAGGGCGTCTTTTACGCGGAGTTCTGCGGCGTTGTTTTCGCCCTGTTCCCAGAGGAGATTGGCGAGTTCGAGGGAGGCTTCGGCTTTGTAAACGCTGTTTTCTGGGGCGTCTTCAAAGGCAGCCTTGTAGGCTTCGCGGGCGGTTTCCCAGTCGCCGGCGGCGTATAATTCGCGTGCATGTTCGATGTTCAGTGCGGCGTCAGAATCCTGGGCGTGCGCTGTGGCTGGTAGCCATAAAGCCAGACATAGGAGAAGCGCAATGCGCGAGAGATTTATTGTACGACTGAACATTTATGGACTCATTGGAGGCTGAAATACCGAAGCTGGAATGCAGAGTGAACAGACGCGTGTCGATTTTGTATTATAGTTCGACAGGATCTCCGGGATCTACGACAACTTTTTCCATGCACGTTGATTGCCCGACGCCCTTACATACGCCGTTTTTTTGGTTTACGGTGGTGCAGGATTTGCCTCTTGGATTGCGGTTACAGCGCGTTGAATCGGGGCCAACATTGAGGGTCTCCGTTCTCGTGCAAGCTCCGGCTTCGCAGTATTTGAAGGCGATCTGCCCACTTACTATAGCGGAGTCAGCACATGAAGCATAGATGCAGGCGTCCCAGACTGGTTGAGGCGTTTGTTCATCGCACGAGGTTCCGTTCGTGTTACGGTTACAAATTGTAGTTTCTTGCTCGGATTTTTGGTAGCAATGGTTTTCAAAACACGAAAAAACCTGGTGTTCTACGATCTGGGAGCCGCTGTTTGCGCAGGTGGATTCGAACGTGCAGGCACTGATTTGGGCCGGGCCGTCATACTCGGCAGGTACGCAGGCTGTGTCTTCAGTGCAGGTTACGTTTCCATCGATCAGTGTTCCAAAGTCGGGATGCTCAGCGACCGGTTCTGATAGTTGGTCACTATCCAGATCCGTTGGATTCATCGAATCATTATCAGTATTCGCAACACCGGTATCTTGTTCCGATTCGGAACTGGCGACGTCCTGGGTGTCTGAGACGGTTGAATCTTCGCCTTGTTGTGAGCTGCGATCCAGGCAGTGACCACTTTCAAAGAAAACGCCGCCGGAGGATGCGCAGTATTGATTCGAAGCACAGTCTGTATTTGAGGAACATGTGTCAGCCTGGGTGCCACAAGCACTGGCGAATGACAGTACGATGGTAAGTGCGACGAGTTTGGATACTTTGTAGAATGAAAACATTGTGTTTCCTTGTGTAAATTGGGCGGTGTTCAAATCAAATAAAGGTTTGTACACATGTGACGTTAGCGAATTCATAAATGACAATCCAGCGTGTGGCTGGAATTTTTTTGGGAATTTGTAGCGGGTATAGAACGCTTGTTCTCAGGCATTTATCGCGCTTGGATATACGGGTATTTGATATACAGGTATACGGCGCGTTTTCTGAGTATCTAGATTTTTGCAGTTATGAACGAGAGAATTGAGAATGTCTGAAGAACGTCCGGTATCACGCGGCAAACGGTTTATGAAGCTTGCCTCGATGACGGCTTCTGTTGCGGGAACGTACACAAAGTCGCGGGTCGCTGCAGTTTTTCAGTCCGAAGATGCGGCGGAAGAGTCGTGGTCGGCGACGAATCTGGCGAATGGCGAACGGATCGCGAAAACGTTGGGGGAGCTGAAGGGCGCGGTGATGAAGGTCGGGCAGATGGCTTCTGCAGCGAGTGATTTGTTGCCAAAGGAAATGACGGAGTCGCTCAAGAAGTTGCAGCGCGAAGCGCCGCCGATGAGCTACGACGTGATTGCGCAGCAAATTGAAGACGAGCTTGGCCAGCCTCCGGAAATGCTTTTTCAAAGCTTTGAGACAACACCGTTTGCGTCGGCTTCCATTGGACAGGTGCATCGTGCTGTGACCGATGACGGGCGCGAAGTTGTTGTAAAAGTTCAGTATCCAGGCGTGGACAAGGCCTGTGATAGCGATCTTTCGCATCTGAAGTTCGCGCTAAAGATGACTGGGATGGCGCGCAATCACAAAAAGTCGTTCAACGCGTTGTTTGATGAAATTCGCGCTCGTCTGCACGAAGAACTCGACTATTGCAATGAGGCTGACAACGTTCGTTTGTTCGGCAAAATGCATGCGGACGACGAAAATATCTTGATTCCAGAAGTCGTGGGCGAACGTAGCTCCAAGCGGGTTTTGACGCTGACGTTTCTTCCCGGTGATAGGTTGGATGAGTGCAGCCACTATCCACAGGAAGTTCGCGATCGAATCGGTGAGACGTTTTATCACATGTCCTTGTCGCAAGTTTTCAAACATCGCGCAGTGCACGCAGATCCGAATCCTGGAAATTTTGCGGTCAGGCCAGATGGAAAACTAATATTGTACGATTTTGGGTGTGTAAAACACCTGGACGAGCCGACGGCGAAGGTCTTCGCAGGAATTATCGCATCCGGGCTCGAAGAAGATTACGCGCTCATGGATCAAAATATGATCGATATTGGTGCGCGTATCGTCGGGAAAACAGAAGTTCCACCCGAATTTTATGCCGACTGGCGCTTGGCGCTGATGGAGCCATGCATTCGAGACACGTATTTCGATTTCAACGGCGCAACATTGCACGATGATGTAAAACGTCAGATCACGAAATCACTGAAATATATCAATGCTTTTCAGCCGCCGGCCCGTGTTGCGTACATTAATCGAACGGTCGGCGGCCACTACCACAACTTGCGAATGATATCTCCGAAAGTACGGTGGAAGTATCTGGTCAGCAGCTATGTTTATGACGCATTAGAAGTCGAGTCGCCATTTGCCGCCGAGTTTGAAGGCTTTTCAGAACTTATACTCGCTTAATTCCTTCGGCCCATAATTGGAGGTGCTCGCGGCGCGCGGCCGTGCTGATGGTTGGTTCGAAACGCGCATCTTCGCGCCAGGTTTTTCTGATTTCGTCGAGATCCGAAAAGACTCCGGCTGCCAGACCGGCCAAAAGTCCTGCACCCAGCGCGGTTGTTTCCAACATTTTGGGTCGAATAATCGGACGATTCAAAAAGTCAGCCTGCATCTGCATGAGCAGATTATTCGAGCTGGCGCCGCCATCGACTTTTAAGACCTTGAGCGGCTCTTTTAGATCTCGCTCCATAGCTTGCAAAATGTCGACGTTTTGCAGCGCGATTGCTTCAAGAGCCGCGCGTGCAATGTGCGCGCGTGTGGTGCCACGCGTCAGTCCCCAGATAACGCCGCGTGCGCCCGGGTTCCAGTGCGGCGCGCCGAGTCCAGCCAGACTCGGGATGACCACGACGCCCTCACTCGAAGGTACGCTCAACGCGAGTTCTTCGATTTCGGCGGCATCTTTGATCATGCCAAGACCGTCGCGTAGCCACTGAACAAGAGCGCCCGCGATAAACGCACTTCCTTCAAGCGCATAGGTCGTCTGGCCGCCGATTCGCCAGGCGGCCGTTGTTAAAAGCCGATGTCGGCTGGAAACTGGCTCGCTTCCCGTATTCATCAGCAAAAATGCACCCGTCCCATACGTGCATTTTGCCTCGCCGGGACCAAAACAGGTCTGTCCAAAAAGCGCTGCCTGCTGATCTCCTGCCATTCCGCAGATGGGCGTGCCGTCCGCGAGTCCTTCCACGCCGCGAACCTCTCCGTAGAACTCTGAGTTGCCGACAATCTCTGGCAACAGTTCGGCAGGAACTCTAAACAGTTTCAGTAATTCCTCGTCCCATTCGCCAGTCTTCAGATCCATGAGGAGCGTTCTGGATGCGTTGGAAATATCGGTCGCGTGCCTGGCGCCCTGGGTCAGTCGCCAGAGCAAAAATGAGTCAATCGTTCCGAATGCCAGTTCGCCGCGTTCTGCGCGTGCTCTGGCTCCGGCGACATTGTCGAGAATCCACTCGATTTTGGTGCCCGAAAAATACGGATCTAGCAGCAATCCCGTTCTTTTGCGCACAAGTTCTTCGTAACCATCATCGACAAGCTGTTGGATGCGGCCGCGCGTTCGGCGATCTTGCCAGACAATCGCGTTGTGAATGGCTTTGCCGGTCTTGCGATCCCAGACGACCGTTGTTTCGCGTTGGTTCGTAATGCCGAGCCCGACAATTTCAGATGCCTCGATGTTGGCATCCTTTCTGGCAGCAGCGAGCGTGTCTACGGTAGATTGCCAAATCGCTTCGGGATCGTGTTCAACCCAGGACGGTTTAGGGAAAATCTGGTCGAAATCCTGTTGTGCACGGCCGCGCACGCGAAGCGCTTCGTCGAGGATAATAACAGTCGTTCCGGTTGTTCCCTGGTCGATTGCGCAAATGTAGCGTGCCATGTGAGATCTCCTGAGTGGGTGAATCTGCAAAAGTCGGAAGCATTAAGCAAAGGTTGGAAGTATTCAGCAAAGGTTGGAAGCATTAAAGCGGTGGATTGTCACACTGTAGCGTGGGGTAATAACGCGGTTTTGGTAGCAGGTCTTGCGGACGTAGGCAACGGTATCCGGTCGAGATTGAATAGCATTTTTATAGACCGTATTTGAAACCGAGGCAAAATACGAATGAGTGGTAAATGAGGTCATGGGGAAGAGTCGTGGAAGGGAGTGGAAGGGATATAGTTGGGCCGGACGCTTTTCTGTAAATAAATAAAAGTGCGAGAATTTTATATTTTCGACGTTTCGTGCGTTTCGTGCGATTCGCGACGTTTCGAAGAATTTCAGACACAACGTTGCCTTGTCATTTCTACTAAAATTCATTTTTTCT
>JBEBSM010000030.1:0-16702 GCA_040394315.1 Lujinxingia vulgaris | reverse complement strand
TCGGACGCTCGGCTGCTTTGGGCAGAAAGTAGTACATCAGACCGAGGAAGGGGGTTGTGAGCACGAACGCAACCGCGTTGTGACCGTACCACCACTGGATCATCGCATCCTGAACACCCGCGTAAATCGAGTAGCTTTTGAACAAACCGACCGGGATCACCAGGTTGTTGACGATGTGAAGCATCGCAACGGTGATGATCGTTGCGATATAAAACCAGATCGCAACGTACATGTGTTTTTCGCGACGGTTTTTCAGCGTCATGAAGAAGTTTACGCCGAAAACAACCCATACCAGCGTCAACAATATGTCGATCGGCCACTCAAGCTCGGCGTATTCCTTGGTCTGGGTGTAGCCCATCGGCAATGTAATGGCGGCCAGCGCAATCACGGCCTGCCAGCCCCAGAAATGGAATTTACTCATCGCGTCGCTGAACATTCGCGCTTTTACAAGACGCTGCGTCGAGTAATAAACCGCTGCAAATACCGCGTTACCCGCAAACGCGAAGATGACCGCGTTGGTGTGCAGGGGGCGCAACCGACCAAAAGTCAGGTATTTACTGAGGTCGTTTGCCGCCGGCCAGGCAAGCTGCAGGGCGATGACGACGCCGACGAGCATACCAATGATGCCCCAGCACATCGTCGCTAAAACGAACTTGCGCGTAATCGCGTCGTCGTAGCGTATGGTTATCATTTCTGGCGCAGCGGCTGCTGTCGCCTGGTTATCTTTCGTCACTTACAACCTCCTTAAAATCTGCCAATTTGTTCGGGGTACATCGTTGATTTAGCTTCGATGCAAAACTGAATCCTGGCTCAGCAACTAACGTGCCACTTGATGTCTGGCAAGTGAATTAGGCCGAAATTGGCCAAGTGCGACGAAGTGCCGCAATCGTGAAAGTCGTGTAACAGGTTATCAATGACGGGGTGCAGACGCGCGCAGGTGCAAAATCTGCACATGTTGCAATGGAGGTGCATAATTTGCGTGGCCCGGTGTTTCGAAGCGATCTGCGCACCCATTGCAGCGAATAAATCCATGCTCTTCGCGCTTGTTGTGGGTGAAATTGTGTGGTCTCAGCAGTCTGTTTTTCAATGAAGTTGTAACGCGCAAGCAGGTGAATCATGGAATCGAGTCCGTATCTGGCGTTTTATGCACAACTGGTGGGCGTGGGCGTTTTGTGGGTGACGGTCCATTGCTCGGGCATGTGCGGACCGATCATGGCCGGCCTGGTCGCGAGTGGTCAAAAGGCCGGCGTAAAGGTGGGAAGTGGGGCGAGTGCGCGCGAGGCGGTCAAGGGTGTGCTTTCGTATCAGGCTGGTCGTGGGTTGATGTACGGCCTGCTCGGCATGACGGCCGGATTTGTGGGTGCCGGCGCAGAAGAGTGGATCCGCGGCGTCACCAAGATCAGCGGACTTGCCGTGGCCGTTATTTTATTTGCTGTCGGCATCGCCAAACTACCGATCGTGCAAAACGCGCTGGCGCGGCGCCGCAACAACCAGCGCAGCACGTTGGGGATCTGGGCAGGCCGCTCGATCGCGCGCTTGATGCGATTGCTTCCCTCCAAAGAGCGTTTCGGCGGACCGCTGCGCATGGCGCTCAGCGGATTCATCCTCGGACTGCTTCCGTGCATGTTGATGTTCTGGGTTCTGGGGCTTTCGGCGGCAACGGCCAGCCCGTTTCACGGCGCGATGCTCATGCTCGGGCTGGTCGTCATGACGACCCCGGTTTTGATGGCCGCCGGTTTGAGTACGAGTCTGGTGGGTGGACGATTCAGGCGCCTCGGCCAGCTTATCGTCCCGTTCGGAATGATGTTTTCCGGCGTCTGGCTGGGGATGATAGCGATCGCTGCGAACGGTTGGATTGCGCACATCCATCTACCGTTCACGTTGTTCGGCGAGAAGCTGGTTATCATGTTGTGGTGATTGGGAGGTTTATCGGCATCGCGATGGTGTTGCAATGCCCTGGGTGGTGAGGGGAATGGCGTCGGATGGCGTTGCAATGCTGAGGGTCATGAGGGAAATGGCATCGAGATGCCAAAACGGGACCCTGGGGGTGTGTTGTCTGGCATCGAGATGCCAGATCTGAGACCCGGGTGGTGTGTTGTCTGGCATCGAGATGCCAAAACGGGCTGAGAGTCATGAGGGAAATGGCATCGAGATGCCAGATCTGGGACCCGGGTGGTGTGTTGTCTGGCATCGAGATGCCAGATCTGGGACCCGGGTGGTGATGTGCGTGGCATCTCGATGGTATTTTGGGGAGTTGGGGCGTTGGGGATCGCGGTGTTATCAGGGCGTGATGTCGAAGGCGGTGATGATGCCGGTGGATGAGCCTGCAAATAGTTGCCGGCCGTCGGCGTTCCAGGTGAGGGAGGTGAGGATACCTGTGATGGGCAATGATTCTTGGAGCAAGCGGACGCGATTGGTGTGAAAGAGGCGAATGGTGTTGGTGTTGCCGACTTCGGCGGTGGTGAGGGTGTTTGTGCCGGGGCGCCAGATGGCGAAGTCTGCGGGGCGGCCGACGTCGTAGCTCTTGCCGGAGTCGGGGATGGAGCGGATAACTGCTTCTTTGTATGCCAAGTCAGGTCGGTTGATGTCACAGATGATTGCAATGGAGCTGCCATCGGGACTGATGCTGGATTGGAGCGCATTATAGTTCTGGCGACACGTAAATGTGGATGTGACGGTGGAAGTCTGCGGATTCCAGAGCGACATGGATTTGTGAACGGTGCTGGCGAGTAGGTTGCCGCCGGGTTGCCAGGTGATGTGGGGGGCGGTTTGTGCGCCGGTGAGTGTGGTTGTGTGAGGCTGGCCTCGGGTGGACCACAGACGGATGTCGTTAGAGTCTTGCTGGGTGGTTGCCAGAATGTTGTCGTCGGACAGGCTGATGTGTGCCACGGGTGAGCCAGTATTCCAGGGCGGTAAAACGGAAGCGCCGGTGAGTGCGGACCATTCATAGACGTAGGCGTCGTGCGCGGCAACGAGTGTGTCGCCGGCTGATGACATCACAAGCGAGGTGAGGGGGCCGTTGGTTTTGGAGATGCGGAAGTCATTTGCGATTGTACCGTCGGTGGGATCGATGCTGTAAACAAGGCCGTCGGTGTCGGCGACGTAGAGTCGGTCGGTGAGCGGGCTGTAAACCAGGTGATTGATCGCCGGCTTTGTAAGGTTGATGAATACTTTTAGGATTGCGCCGTTTTCGCTGTCGAGAATGCGGATGTTGTGATCATTGTACCGCACGAGGATTTTGTTTTGGGCCGGATTCCACAGGGTTGATTCCACGTTCGTCATTCCGACGCGCGGAGCTGTGAACGACAGGCTCTGGGTGTTGACGTCCCAGATGGTCAGTCTGGAATTACAGGTGGCGACCAATTGTGTGCCGTCAGGGTTGAAGGATACGGATTTGCAGTCGGTGGCGGGCCAGCTTGTGCTGTTGCTGTTATTGGCGCTGTTATTGGGGCCAGTATCGAGACTCCAGACGTGGATGTGATCGTGGGTGGCTCCGGTGAGTTTGGTGGAGTCATGATTCCAATCCAGGGAGTTCCAGCCGGGACCGATGATTTCGTGTTGAAGCGTTGAGGTCGCGACAGACCAGATCCGCGTACTTTCCGAGGAGCTGCTGGCCAGAAAACGGCCGTCGGGGGACCAGGTCAGTGCGGTAATGCTCGTGTTATGTGCAGCCCAGCTATCGATGAGGTTTGCGGATTGGTAGTTCCAGAGGCGGATCGTTCCGTCGGCCCCGGCACTGGCGATGGCGGATTGGCCAGCGTGTAAGCTCAATGCATCCACGCGTGTTGGGACGTCAATTAGGTAGGTTGTACCGTCCGAGCGGACTGCATAAATTTGGTGTTGCTGGGCGCCGTCGGGTAATTTTACGGTGCCGGCGAAGGCAAGGAGGCTGTCGTAGGGAGGCCAGTGGGCCCATGCGAAGGTGGCGGATTGGCTGGCAATTTCGGTGAGCAGGTGTTCGAGGAGATCGCCGGTTTCTGTTTTGAAGCGTCGTAGGATCGAGCCGTTGAAAGCTGCGAATTGGGTGCCGTCGTTGTTCCATTGCACATGGGTGAAATTGGGCGGAACTGTGTCGTATTGCCAGGCTCTGCGCAGCGTGGGTTTGACGACGAATTCGGCCTGGCAATGTCGTGCATCTCGAAGGCCTCGGAGCGCGATCGTTTCTTGTCTACCGATGCATTCACCGGAAGTATCGTCGGGCGAGGCGTTGGTCCAACCGACGAATTGGACGGTATCTGTTGAAATTGCGCGCAATTCCACGGTGCTATGTTCGCGAAAGCTAGCTGCACAAGCCCCTTGAGGACAATTAATCCCTGTCGGATAACTTTTCACCATCCCCTCGCCGACAACCGTGACAGCGACCGGGTAGAGAGGGATGGTTTCGAAGACGGCTGTGCAGAGAAACTGATCGGGAGGAGGTTGCGGGCCTTGGCTGGAAATACGAAGTCGGAGGTCGGTGGAGGTACTATTGCAGTCACCTTCCCAACGGACGAATCGAGCGTCTGCGCTGGGGATGGCTTTGAGCTGATAATCTTGTCCGGATAGAATAACGGCATCGCAGTTGCCAGGGCAGCCGAGGTCTGTTCGCGACATCGTTACGCGGCCGGGGCCGTCGAGCTCGATGGAGAAGTCGATGTATTTTTCGAACTCCACAACGCATCGATGCTCGGCGTTGGCGATGAGCGTAATGGATGGGTTTCCAGAGCTGTGGCAACCCGACCAGCTCTTGAATTCAAAGCCGGGTTCAGGAACGACGGTGAGGGTTACGAGTTGTTTAAGCCCAAAGAGTGCGGAGCAATTATCGGTGCAGTCGATGCCTGCGGGCTGGCTTGTAACGCGGCCGCCCTGATGACGCACGACGGTCTGCACGGTGGCCATCGTTCGTCCGAAGGTCGCAACGCATTCTTTTGAAAATTGGCTGGTGAGCGTGACCTGTGTGGTGTCAGTGTTGCCGCTACAGTCGCCACTCCAAGCGCTGAAGAACGAGCCGGGGGCAGGTTCGGCATGGAGCGCGACCTCGGTAAATCCGGGACTGTTTGCCCAGCATTCGTCGGTGCAGTCAATGTCGAGCGTTGAGCTTGTAACGCGGCCGTTGCCAACAATCTTGACGACGACAGCGCCCGGATCTGCAACCGTGCAGACGAACTGTCGACATATCAGGTCGTGCGCGCATTGGCGTTTGTCGTTGCACCGGTAGCCGAACTGGATGCCTGTGCACATGCCTTCATTGCAGCCGGTTCCGCCTATTTCGGAACATGCCAGGGTTTGGAGTTTGTCCTGGGAACACCACACCGCGTTGTTCAGCCAGCATGTGCCGGCGGCGTCGATGTCGCCGCAGTGGCCTGATGGGATCGTTGCGTCGGCTGGAACGGGGCGGATTCCGTGTGGATTTGTGCCACCGCCTCCGGCGTCGTTGTTCGCGTTGTTTTGTGTGGGCTCGTCTGAAACCATTTCTGGAGAACAGCCCGCTGCGGCAAACGCGAGGGTCATTGCGATGACCAGAAAACGAAGAAATGACGTCATGGGGTGTCACCAGAAATAATCAAATACAAGCGGGTCAAAATGTTTTGATAGATGTGATGTGCGCAAGCTGGCACGCGGTCGGTCTGTGGGTCAAGGCGGGAGTCGTGGCCGGCTGCGGATTTCATGTTTGCAGGGTTTTCGCACGTCTCTTCATTCGTCCAGCGAACGTTGCATACGTCCGAACGCAGCCAGTGCTCATGAGGATTTATGATAAATGGATCTCCGCCTCAGGGCTGCAACGCGAAATGTTCTGAAAATCCTTTTTAGTCGTTAACTGGTTTGCAAATCGTCAATAAAGCGACTGCCCCACGGGCTTGCGCCGTGGGTGAGAAAGCCTGAATAGCTAGAATAATGGGCCTTGGCCCCAGCGAACCGCCTACGGAATAACGTCGTAGGCGGTGATGGTGCCGGTGGATGATCCGACAAATAGTTCTCGGCCGTCGGCGCTCCAGGTGAGCGAAGAGATGCTCGAGCCGAATGCAGTTGTTATGGGGGCTGGTAGTAGCCAGTAGCCGATGGTGACATCGTAAATCTGGATGTTGTGATTGTTGGAAATGACGACGGCGATGGTTTCTGAGTCTGGGCGCCAGGCGAGTTGATGGAGCTGGCTAATGCGGACAGAGTTGTCGAGTGCGCCGGTGGTGGTGTTCCAGATATTTAAATCGCCTACGATCTCAAATCGGGCGATGCAAAAAATAGCGATGCGCTGCCCATCGGGGCTGAAGGTTGCGTTTGGAGCGGTGTGTTCTGGTGGGCAACTCAACGTGTGTTCGATGAGGCCGGTCTGGGTGTTCCACAGGTGTGTTGTGTTTGCGGATGTGCTGGCGAGCAGGTGGCCGCCGGGTTGCCAGACGATGTGAGGGGCGGTTTGTGTGCTGGTGAGCGTGTGGGTGTGGGGTTGCCCGGGCGCTGACCACAGGCGGATGCCGGCAGTTTCGGTCAGGCTGGTCGCCAGCATATCGTCGTGCGACACACCGATTTGCGCGACCTGATCGCCTGCAAGCCAGGGCTGTGACAACTCGCCGGTTTGCATAGACCAGGCGTAAACGCTGCCGCCGACGGCACCGAGGAGGGTGTTGTTTTGTGAGTGAAATGCGATGGAGTCGATGCTTTGGGTGTGCGGGGCGACGTCGAAATTACTCAGGTAGCGACCGGTTGAGGCGTCGAGTCCGTAGACGAAACCGTCGCGGCTGGCGGCGTATAATGCGTTGGTTACCGGATTGTGGACTAGTTGTTTGATCGCATTTCGTGCGCCATTCCAGGCTTGTAATAGCTCGCGGCTGTCGCCGTGGAAGATACGAATGCGGTCGTCATCGTATTGGACGAGTATCTGGTCGCGGATCGGGTTCCACTGCGCCATTTTTACGGAGCGCGCTCCCAGCGGCGGTGCGGTGTACAAAAGGCTCTGGCTGGCAACGTCCCAGATTGCCCACTTTGAATCGCATGCAGTCACTAATTTTGTGCCGGTGGGATCGAAGGATACGGATTTGCAGCCGGTTGATGGCCAGCTTGTGGTCTGTGTACCGTCGGGACTTGCGACGTGGATCTGGTCGTCTGACAGGCCGGTGATTTTTGTGGAGTCGTGATTCCAGTCCAGAGAACTCCAGCCGGGGGCTGCGAATTCGTGTACCAGAGTCCACGTTTCCGTCGCCCATATCCGCGTCCCCTCCACCTCACTACGGCTCGCCAAAAATTCGCCGGTGGGAGACCAGGCAATTGCGAAGACCGAGGAATTAGGCGCGCTCCAGTCATGGATTAGATCTTGTGTGGTGGAGTCCACGATTCGGATGGAGCCGTCCTGGGAGCCGCTGGCAAGGATGGTTCCGGTTGGAGCCCAGGTGATAGAAAGTGGCTGAGCTGGCAAGGACATGACGCTGTATATCGCCGGATCTGGGCCGGCGTCGTGAAGATGGATCTCGTAGTTAGAATTGGTGCCGTGCCTGTTGATGAATGTGGTTGCGAGTTTGGTTCCCTGTGGGTTCCACGAGAGCAGAGATCCAGAACCGAATTGGTTAAACCTTTCGTTTTGGCCGAGATAGATACCGTTTTCAGCATCGAAAAACCGAATGGCTTTTTTGTCATAAACCGCAATTTGTGTGCCGTCGGGTTTCCACTGCGTACTGACCACGTTTGGTGGCGGCGCTACGTGTTGCCAGGCCCTGGTCGTTGTATAGAACGGTGCAAATGAAGCCTGACAGTGGATGGGCCTGGTGACGGACACATTGGTGTCTCCATAACCACCCTCAGTACAATCGCGATCTGGCGAGCCGGGAATGGAAGGATGTAATGGTTTCCAGCCCATGAATCTCGCGTTGGGATTCGGGCGAGCGAACAAGGTTACGGGCGCGCGGTTTAGGTAGTTTTTGGAGCATGTGGAGTCTGCCGTGCAGTGAATGTCACCCAAAGGGTTGCTTGTGACGGTGCCGTCACCTACCACCGTGACGGTGAGCGGATAGATGGGAACGTGGTCGAATATCGCCTTGCAGCGATAGGGACCGGGTGGGGAAAAATTGATTCTTCCGGAGTAGTTAAGCTCGGCGCAGTGTCCGGTCCATCGCACGAAATAGGCGCCGGGGTCGGGTATTGCATTGAGGTAGACGCTTGAGGTGGCGGTGATGCGGGCGGTGCACGTTCCGGGGCAATGGATCTCTGCGGGGGCATCGGTGCGCACGCGGCCGGGTCCGCTGACTTCCACGATCAGGTCTTCAACCTGATGGAATTCGGCTACGCAGCGACGGTCGCCGGTGGCGAAAAAGGTGATGGATGGTTCGGTGGGCGAGGAGGAGCAACCGGACCATCTTAAGAATTCGAAACCCGGGTCGGGCACGGCTGTGAGGGTGATGTGCTGTCCTGCATCGAATCGGGCTTCGCAATGATCTTCGCAAAGAATATCGAGCGGATCGACCTGGATTTTGCCGCCGCCACCGCGCACAGAAACATCGAGTGAGGCGTACTTGCGCTCAAAGGTTGCAAGACATGAGTGTTGGTAACCGCCGCTTGTTTGGATGTGAGTGAATTCGCTAAAGCCGCTGCACCCGTGACTCCAACTGACGAATTTCCAGTCGGTAGCCGGTTTGGCTTCGAGTCGTACGGCGGTGTTTCCCGGAAGATTGATCGTGCAGATGGACTGCGAACAATTCATGTTTCCGGAAGCATCGGTAACGCTGCCCTTGCCGGCTACATAAACGGTGAGCGTGCTGGTGGCGGCGGTGGTGCATGTGCCTTTTCGACATTCTAGGCCGTCGGCGCACAGGTTTCGCAAAAGATCGCAGGGGTGTCCAAAGTCGATGCCGCGGCATGCCCCGTCTTTGCAGCCGGTTCCGCCGCTGTTGGTGCACGACGCGCTATTGAGTTGAACACCGAAATCGCACCATAGTGCGGTGTTCGCAAAGCATGTGCCGTCGTGCGTTATTTCACCGCATGGCCCCGGATCGCGGCTGGAATCCTTTGACCCGGCGTCTGGATTCTGGTTGTTTTCGGTGCGCGTTGGCTCGTCGGAGCCTGTTTCTTCCGGGGTGCAGGCGGAGGTCGCGGCGAAGATGACGAGCATCAAGAAGGCGAAATAACGGAATTGTGCAGTCATGGTGCGCCGCCAGAAAAACAAGAGATTGATAACCCGAAATCAGTTCATGGTTGTGATGGGGCGGAGACTGGCATGTAGCGTTCGAGAGCGTCAAGCCATGGTTTGTTCACGGACCGGGATTTCCGGTGTTTGGATCAAAGTAACTCTCTCAGAGACGGGAGCGGGCTAGGTTGGGTGCGGGGTTGAGTCGGTTTTTGAATGTTGGTTGAGCGCGGCCTGCGTGCGGTCGATGCCGGGTTGATCGTCGAGCGCCTGGTATTGGGCGAGTGCTAGTTGCCAGGCGCGTTGGGCGCGGGCGGTCTGGTGGGATTGGTGGGCGATGTTGGCGGCCAGTTCGGCCAGGACGGCCAGGTCGATGTCGACCATGGCGCTTAAATCGAGGTGTTGGATGGCCTGGTTGAGGTGGTGATCCCAGGCGGTCCAGTCGGCGCGGGCGGCGGCGCCGGGGAGCATGCCGGTGTGGGAAAGGCCCAGGTAACCGCTGCGTTTTGTGGGTAAAAGCGAGTTTAAAACGCTGGTCATGATAACGTCGGCCTGCGCAAACTTGCCCTGTGCGATCAAAACCTGGCCGAGGTTAAATAGTGCGATGATGTCGTCGTCGAGCCCGATGCGCTCAAGAATATTGATCGATTTTGTGTAGTATTCTTCGGCCTTTTGAAGGTCGTTTTGGAATCGGTAGACTTCGCCGAGATTATTCAGACAGTTCGCGAGCAATTTGTTGTCGCCGGTGCGCTCAAAACCGCCCATCGCGTCGAGGATCATGGCGGTTGCCTGTTCGTAGGCGTCGAGCTTGATGAAGCGCGCGCCTTTGGCGAGTTTGACGACGGCGATTTCGTGCTCGTTTCCGATGGATGCGAATAGTTTTTGGGCATGTGTGTAGAACTCACCGGCCGTCTTCATATCTCCGCTCCAGTAGCTCAATTCGCCGACCAAAAAATAGCAGTGTGCGAGGCCGGATTTGTCGTTGAGCACGGAGTAGAGTTCGATGGCTTCTTCGGCCAGGACGATGCCTTCGCGAATATCGCCGTTCATTTTGGCGACCAGTCCGCGGGCGTGGAGGATGTCCGCGAGCGTTTTTTGGTAGCCGGCCTGGCGGGCGAGTGGTTCGATGAGGACGAGTAGCGCGTCGGATTCACTGAAACGACTCTGGCGGTTGAGTGTGAGCGCGCGTTGGATGTGGACTTCGAGCGCGCGTGGATCGTCGTCGGCGATGTTGAGTTCGTCGAGTGCACGCTCGTAGCGATTGTAGACGGCGTGCGCCTGGTCAAACTGGCAGGTTTGTCGGAAATGATTTGCGGCGCGCAGCAGCGGTTCGAGCGCGTCTTCGGGGCGTTCGGCTTCGAGAAGATGGCGTGCCAGGCGGTAGGCGACGGCGGTGGCTTTGTAGCCATAACGTCCGCGCAACATCTTGGCACATGCGAATTGATGCGTGGTCCAGCGGTTGTTCTGTCGCGCGATAAACTCAAGACTTTCGCGAAGCGCGCCGTGGGCAAACGTCCATCCGTGGCGGTCGATGGTGGCCAGGCGGGTGGACGCCATGGATTCGACGAGCGCTTCCAGGCCGTGGATCTGGTGTTGTTTGCAGAGCATGGTCCACTCGATGCTATCGACTTCCTGACCAAGCGCGGCGGCCAGTTCGAGGGCCAACAGCGCGTCGTTGGGCGGTGCGGTGAGTGGTTGTTCGATGAGTAATTCGATGCGACGAAACAACAAATCGCGCATGTTTTCTGGTAACGACGCGGACTCGCTGGTGCGCAGTCGAAAACCTTTGGGACTGATGTCGAGCAGGTTTCGACCGACCCAGTCACCGACGAGTTGCACGGCGAAGAGCGGGTTTCCGCCGGTGCGCGCGGCGATCTGTGCGACGAGCGTGTCTTCCATGCCGAGCAGGTGTTGGACGAGTTCGATGCGTTCGTTTTCGTCGAGCGGCGCGACGAGTATTTGGTCGACGGTCGGGAAATTGCGCAGCGAATCGAGCTGAGCGCTGGCGACCGGGCGGTTGATCAGGGCTTCTTCGCGAACGGTCATCAGGAGCAAAACGGGTATATCGGGCGTATTGAGCAGGTATTGTGCAAAGCCGATGGTTTCGTTGTTCCACTGCACGTCGTCGAGAAAAACAATCAGTGGGCGGTGACGCGTGAGGCGTTGAAGCGCGCGTTTGAGCACGACATAACGTTCGGTGGGATTGGAAAACCGCACGCGTACGCGGCTTTCATCGTAGTCGGGATCTGCGGTCGGCGCGATGATTTCGGTGAGCGCCAGGCAGTCATGGAGATCGTCGCTGGTGAGCGGACCTTGCAGGCCCATGAGGTAGCGCACGCGTTCGAGGATTTTCTCGCGACCGAGTCCTGTGCACCGCAGGTGGTCGGAGAACATGCGCTCGATCCCGTCGGCCGGGCCGGTGAGCGGGCCTTGCACGGCTTTCAGCGAGGACGCCGCGCCGACTTCATGCGCGCGCTCGCAGATCCATTCGGCCAGACGCGTTTTTCCGGTTCCGGCCACACCGCGCAGGATTACGCCGCGCGGTTGTTGGCTCTCGTTTACTTCGCGCAGCGCCTGCCAGATCTGGTTTCGTTCTTCGATGCGCCCAACAAGGCGGATCTGGCGAAGTCCGAACAATCCCAGGCCGGCGGCATTGCCACGGTGGTCGGCGCCCACCGTTTTTTCTACATCGTTTGCAGCGTTCGTCTGGGAAGGTGAAATTCTCCAGTCGGCTGGAAACGGCCCCGGCGTGCGGACCGGCGGCAGTGACGAAGGATGGTTGGGCGCGTCGTCAACCGCGATGGGCGCGTCGATTCGATCATAGTCGGCGGTCGCGCCGGCCAGCGGTTGGGCGTTGCTCCACTGAAGTGCGGGCAAAACAATCGTCTCAACATTCTGCGCGGTTGTGTTCAGCGTCTGATCTGCGAACACATCCATCAAAACGGTGAGCGGCAAAAAGTTGAGCGAAACCGGGCGCGCATCCGGGGATTCTTCGCCGGGCAGTGGAGCGAGTGCTAAAAGCGCGCGCGACGCATCGGCCGCATACTGGTAGCGATCGCCGGGTTGTTTGGCGAGCAGGTTTTTGAGCCAGGCGTGGAAATCATCGGGGACTGCGAATTCCGGCGTGAGTTTTGGAAGCGCATTAAACAGATGTCCGCGCAAAATCTGGGTGGTGTCACCGTCCGAAAAAGGCGGGTTTCCGCTGGTCAGCCAGTACGCCAGACAACCCACCGCGTACAGATCTGTCCACGGACCCTGATCGCGAAAACGGCCCACAATTTGCTCGGGCGCCATGAATCGCGGCGTGCCGGAGATCCGCGTGTCGAGCAATTCGTTGCGCGTAATATTGTCGACCGCATGCGCCAGACCAAAATCCGACAGCTTGAGCAAGGTGCCGTGCTCAGAAGTTACGAGCAAAACATTGGCCGGTTTTAAGTCGCGATGAATCACGCCGCGCGCGTGCGAGTGCGCCAGTGCATCCAAAATACTGAGCAGGATTTTGCGCGTGTGTTGCCAGTCCAGGCGCGTTTTGTCCAGGTCGAGCAGCGTGTGGCTGGCCAGTTCCATCGCCAGATAACTGCTGCCCTCGATCACATATCCATTGCTGGCCTGAACAACCTCATCGTCTACCTGTCCGCAATCAAAAATCGTAATGATGCCGGGATGATCGAGGCGAGCCATTGCGCGGACTTCGCCACGAAAGGAGCTCTGGATTTTCGGGTTTCTGGCATGTTTGGGCGTCATAAACTTCACAGCACCCGCTACATTTTGCGTTTTGTGGACCGCGCGCCAGACCTCACCCATGCCTCCCTGTCCGAGAGGTTCGATGAGCTGGAATGCCCCAAAATGTAGGCCGGATAAATGAGCCACGACTACAAACCTGAATAATAGATGTAATGAAGACGCATTGTGCTAAACACTAAAACTCCAAAACGTCTTTGTTTTTTCTACGGAAACTCACGAAGCAAAGCGCACGACCGAGGCAAAAAGTATCCTCACGATGTCATTTTTGTTAGTATCTCATATCGCATGTAGGTAGATTGCGCAAAACAATCACGGTCGATTGTGTAAAACCTTGTTGAATTCCGGCCACTTCCCATGAATATTATGAATCAAAATAATGAATCCGCGCTCCTTTCAAACACGTTGCCGTGGCGCCAGGCGTCGCTACGCATGGTGTCGGCGCTGGCTCTATTGCTCGTCACGCTCGCCAGCACAGCCTGCGTTTCCAGCGATCTTGAATCGGACGCGCCGCCTGTTATTACCGTCGATGTTCGCTCCGAACAAACGTATGTAATCGGCGAAGATATCATCCAGATTTACGTGACGGCCACGCATCCCTCCGGCGGCGCGGTGGATTTGAGCATGTCGGGCAAACCCGAACGCGCACAATTCCAGACCTTTCAAAACTCCGCTGCCTTTACCTGGGATCCGATCGCGAGCGATGTGACCGGCGATGCGCCGCGACGTCTGGTTTTCATTGCGAAAGCCGGCAACGGAAAAACGGCCGAGCGGGTCGTGAACGTGCGGTTGCGACCCGGCAACGGACAGCCGCGCTTCTTGAATGCCGCGAGCGAATTGTACGATCCCGCCAGCGCCCAACCGCTCACGATCGATGTTCGTGTGCGCGACGACGATTCGCGCCGGGTGACCATCGAAATGCCCGCGCATCTTGCACCGGAAGGCGCTGTTTTTGAGCAAACCGATGATTTTGAAGGTAAATTCGTCTGGAATCCGACGCCAGCACAGCGTGCGCAACGCGTGCACAACGTGACGTTTATCGCCGACGACGCCGACAACGAACCGGTCTTGCACCGCGTCACGATCTTGATGAAACAAAAGGATGGCGGCGGTAATATCAACGGTTCGACCGACCGATGTGAGGCCGAAGAAGTCATTTCTCACACCGCGCCCGGCGCGCAACGCACCTTCAAAAGCTACATCATCGACGCCAAATTAAATCCCGGAAACACACGTTATACGAGCATGTTCGTCTATTGGACGCTCGACGATCCGTTCAACAGCAACGACGCGCATTTTCAAAGCGTCGAAATGTACAAAGAAGGCGATTTCTACCGCGGATTGATCCCAAACCAGCTCTTGGATGTGGGCGAATCCAAAACGATTTTTTATAATATCTGCGCCTACGACAACAGCGCGCCCGACGCGGACGAAACCGCCATCATCTGCGCCCCCACCAGCATCGCCTACAGCCTCATCGCCTACTCGCCGGATGAACCAGCCTGTTTAGACGATGCGACGCGCCAGGATTCGGCCACGACAGCCGCCACAATCAACACCGAAGCATGGGTAAACTGGCGCGCTTGCAAAGAACGTGAGGATTATCACGTAATTACGGTTGAACCCGGCGAAGAAACCGAATTGATTGTCCTGTATTCAAAAGGCAGCGACCTTGCGTTGAGCCTGGTCGATGGCAATCAACAACCGGTTGCGCTCCAGAAATCACCCTGCACCGGTTATAGCAGCGCGATTGTGAGCGTTCCGGCCGGCCAGCCCGCGCAAAAGTTTGTCCTGCGCGCCAAAGGCAACGACCTCGCTTATCAGGTAACGGCTTTCACCGAATCCGATATCGTCGACGACCAATGCGTCGACGACGCCCTCGAACCCAACGACTCGCCAGAACAGGCCACGCGTTTAGACACGACGCATGCCAAACTAAACGCCGCGATTTGTGACCCGGAAGACCGCGATATCTACGCAGTCGAATTGTTCGCCGGCGATCAAGTGACGTTCGATCTGAAGTTTCGACATGCACGCGGCGACCTCGACCTGACACTGTTTTTGCCTTCGCAAAGCGCCGACATTCTGGGCGATAGCCAGGGCGTCGCGCAGGGTTGGTCAACCGATGATAATGAGTCGATTTTTTACACGACACCCGAAACCGGACTGCATTATCTGGCCGTCGAAACCGCCGACAAGGCCAACAATTACGAGCTAGAAGTGACGTCGGCCTGCGTCGACAGCGACGCATTCGCCGGCAACGACAACCGTGGCCAGGCCGCACTCGTCACGCTGGACGAACACAAAAATCTGAAATTATGCCCCGCGCAAGAAGACTGGTTTCGCCGCCAGGGATTTATCGGAACGGTTTTGCTCGGCGAGTTGGTGGTGACGGCCGGCGGCACAACGGCGGACGTAATTCTTGAAGCCTACAACAGCCAGGGCACCCGCATCGCGCAATCCGTCGTCAAAGCCGGTCGAATCGAAATCGAATATGTGCCCACCAAATCCGAACCGGTTTTTTTCAAAGTCCGCTCCGACAAACGCCTGATCTACACCTTCACCCTGCTGCAAATCGACCGCTGAACGCACGTTTTTGCAGACGGCTGGCTATGCGACCTATCGCGCGACGCTGATCTAGCGCCGAGCCTGTCTATGCGACCTATCGCGCGACGCTGATCTAGCGCCAGGCTTGTTTGTGCGACCTATCGCGCGACGCTTTCCTAGCGCCAGGCGTGTTTGTTCGACCTATCGCGCGACGCTGATCTAGCGCCAGACTTGTCTATTCGACCTATCGCGAGACGCTATTGTAGCGTCTCCGGATAGGTGCAGATCTGTAAACTTGTTTAGTTGTTGGTTGAAAATAGAGGTGCAATAGCAAGCCGTGGGGGTTGTGTACCTTTCCGGCTGGCGTTCGATAGGCAATTCATGTGCGTTGCGTGTGCGAGGGAGAAAAGCACGGCGGGGCGAGCAGTAATCCAGAACCTCTGCGACCCTTAATTTCCCTGCTTAATCGCTTCCCGGGAGTCTTGCCTGGGTCGATTTGGGGCACGACGAAGCAAGAATGCTGCAAACCTCCGAATCACACATGTAATCCTTCCCACTTAAACAATCCTTTTGGTCCCACTCGCAAAAAAACTTCATGCTACCGCCTGTTTTCTCAGAGACGTTTTCTGGCTTTAATTTGGTAAGCGTAACACATCCCATAACCCACCCGTCATCACATCCGATTTCGCTGTAAAACATTGCCTTTGCACGGTTTTTGGGCACCCCATCACCTTCGGCAAAGGCTTTTCCGAGCGAGTTACACGCGCCGATTGTAGAACCGTTTTCTGGATCACAGTAAAAGTACCAATCGATTGCAAACACGGTGGTATGAAATCGAACGGATACTAAGAGTACAAATGTGCATACAAACGCTATTGTGAGTCTTATCAGAATTTTTGAAGATACTTTATTAGATCTACCAATGGCAACGGCAGCTCCTGGCCCCATGATCGTTCCTCCAAGGAGCATAAGTAACGAGCCGCCAGAAGAGAGCTCGTTTCCTGTCTCAAACATACTGACGGTATGCGCCAGTAAGAGCCATGGCGAACAAAGCATCACAAGGCCGGCCATAAAGTAGAGCACTGCGAAGACTCGTTGTTGTTTTTTGGTGAGCGTTGAATTCATCAGTTACACCGTCCGCAGTCTGGTTGTGCTTTAGAAGTTGTGGTTCCATCGGGGCAAATGGTGCCGTTCCAGATTACGTTCTTGAAGCATTGCCGCTCAGACACATCCAAGGGTTCCAGGCCATCGTCGTAAAGCATGGCTCCGGACATATCGGCCTTGGAAAGATCTGCGTCGTCGAAACGAGTGTTATGCGTTCCGAGC
>JBEBSM010000029.1:0-16733 GCA_040394315.1 Lujinxingia vulgaris | reverse complement strand
TGCGATGGCGCACCGCCAAAAACGTCTCCTGCAAATACTGAGGATTGGCCGACGCCATGAAAATCGAATCCAGATCGCGCATCGGATCGATATCCGTCGACTGCAACAAGATCCGATAATCCGGCACCGCCTCAAACAATTTCCCCAGATTATCCGCGTACGCAGCCTCACGAAGTCGATCAAGCCGGATCAGCGCCGTAAAACGCGCATTCCCCGGCCCATAACCCTTCAAATCCGGCAGATCGCTCGGACCACCCGCATTCAAACCCGGCAGCTTCTCGCCGTCCGCCAACATACCCGACGGTTTTTCCGCAGGCTTTTCAGACTTTTCAACCTTTTCTACCTTCTCTTCAGGCTCTTTAGGCTTTTTTTCCTTCGGCTCCGGCTTTGGCTTTTCAACAACCACCGGCTTTTCAGGCTCCACCTCAACTTCAGGCTCCGGCTCCACCTCAACTTCAGGCTCCGCCTCAACCTCGGGCTCCGGCTCAACTTCAGGCTCCGCCTCAGAAGGCACTTCCTCCGGCAGATCTGCCCACGTCCCACGATCCATTCCGTGACCAATCGCAGTCAACGAATCGTTGGTTTCCAGCCACTCCAGCTCAAGCGTCTCGTTCGGATCTACCGTCGCAAACAGATATACGGGTACAATAAAGGAAAGATGCAGTAGCGCGCTCAGCGCTACTGCCCAACCAAGCACCCACGATGCGCGCTTAAAGCGCGATGTTTTGGAGGGTTCCGCATCAAGCGGTTCTGCCTCAGAAGGAGGCTCATTGATGGAAGGTGGGCGCATCAGCAGCCTGTCAGAACGGTGTCGGGCTTGGCGACAGCGCCAGAAGATCTAAACGTACAAAAACGACTTAAACTGTAAAGCTCGTTCCACAACCACAGGATCGACGCGCATTCGGGTTATTGAATTTAAATCCGCCGCCCATTGCTGCGGTGTCGAAGTCGATTTCCGTGCCGTTCAAATACAGATAGCTTTTGGGATCGCAGTAAATATTGACGCCGTTACGCTTAAACGTGCGGTCATTTTCCTCCGGCCCCTCAACCACATCGAGCAAATAGTTGAGCCCGGAACAACCGCCAGCTTTTACGCCAACACGAATGCCGTAGCCGCTTTCCGGCGAAACATTATTGTCGCGCATCATCTTAATGGCTCGTTCTGCCGCAAGGTTCGTGATTCCAATCATAGTGCAAGTCCTCCAAAGTCGTTCATCAAACTAATTTGTGATGCAGCACGCCGCCACGGATCATTCCGTTTTGTCGGCGAACCGCGTTGAGCGATTCCTCTACAGAACATGTTCTCCACGTTAACCATTCCAAACCGGATCATTCGGTTTTCAGACTGGCTAACAGTTCTTCGAGCGAAAAAACACCATTTTTCATCAACAATCGTATGGTTGCCCGCATCAGTTCTTCCGAGCCAAACGAATCGAGCGCGGACGCGTCGTTTTCTTCCCGATGCACCTTCTTTTGAGCATCGGCAATCGGCACCGCAATGCGTTTGACCTGAATCCTGGCCAGTTGCGAGACCGGAGCTTCCGACTTCGAAAACTCAGACGTCGACTTCTGATTGTCCTCCTCCTCAACAATACTATCGCTCGAGAGCAGACTACCACGCGTGGCAGTTTTCTCTCTCTGACCGAACGCCGAATCCAGTTCCCAGTCATCCAGACTGATCTGCACCGTCGTTTTGGTCGGCGGAAAAGGATCATAAAGAATACCCCCCATCGATACATTTCCAGCCGACATATCATCGAGCTCAAGACTTTCAAAAACATCGGTCGGCGGCCGATCGCGCATTTCCTGCGAAATCACCGAGCTTTCTTCCTCAATCCCTGTAGACTGCGCGGTATCAAAAAAACTCGCCCAGTTTTCCGCCGGACTGTCCGATACCGTAGATGTCGCAAAATCAGGCACCGGACTATGATCCAGGCCATGATCGGAAAGATCGTTATCGCCCTGACTTTTGTAAACACGATGAAGCGCCGCCTGTAAATCCGACGGCCCTACCAAAATAGGACGAATATGCACGCCGGTATGACCTGCAATTTCGTCCATCGCCAGCATATCAAAGGGATCTGCCATGGCGAGTAGGAGGAGCGCGCCGTCTTCTTCCGCCTCCTCGATGAGCCGCAGGGGGAGCGCGCGGTTTCGATACGCAAGCGAGGCCGCAATCCGGTGAGCGACTTCAAGATTGATCTCCTGATTTCGCAAACGAATGCTCGGAACATTCAACAGACGCGATGCTATCCGCACCACATCGTGTTCCTCCACCAACGCGTATTCGATAAGCGCATCGTACAAAGTCAGCTCGTGCTGCTCGGCCAATTGCAAACCACGCTGCAACCGTGGTTCGTCGATAAGCCCGGCTTCCCGTAGCTGGATGATGAGGTCTGTATTGTCAATCATTGGATAATCCGACCAGAAATTACGTCTTCAATTCCTGCACCGTTCGTAGACTTCATCTACCATCTACTTGAATTATTTTACTGCCGGCAGGCGCGGGGAATTCAAACAAATGATCCTCCAAATCGACGTTAACTTGAGTCTCACCCACGGTAATTGAGAAGTCAAGATCTAGCTCTGGCCAGATAAAACGGCGATATCCAGGCACTACAATCGGACCGGCTTTGACCCAACGACGCGTCTCATAGCCGTACACCTGCTTGCCCTTGTTGTTGACTTCGGTCACCGAAACAACCGCATAATCGGTGTGCCGAACCTGCATCGACAAACGCCCGCCACCTGGCGTGGGCACAGAATACTCGTACTGCCCGCTGCGCGTATCCCAGCGCAAGGTTGGCTCGCTACCTTCGTGATCAAATCGATCCCAGGGCGCACCACCCAGCATGACGCGTGCAACATCGGCCGCCGACAAATCCACTGGCAACAACCGATTGATGTTCTCGCGCGTTGGCGGCCCCGTAAAATATTCATTCGTATCACGCTTATGAAGCGCAAAGACCCCGCCGTTACTGACGAGCATGTTCAAAACTTCATCGCTTCCCGGCAACCGCGTTTGCACACGGAGTTCATCGGGCAATTTCACCAGGATGAGCTGGCGCATTTTCAGACGTTCGCCCTTGCCGAAATAATCCATCACGACATTGAGAAAACGCGCGTCTTCCACACCCTCAAAACGCGCTTCAATCGCCGCGCGAAGCTCCACCGGATCGGTAAGCGCATTCTCCGGAGGCGGCAGGTGGGCCGGGCACGCAGTCATAAACAAAACTGCTAAAATCAGCCCAAAAACCGCCCACCATTGCCGCACATCCAAAGTTTTCATCGTATCCGCAGTGCAAAAACGAAACATTGAGCGAAAATTACTACAACATCAGCCAGCATTTTTCGCTTCGATAAGCTCAAGTGCTTTTTCCAACGTCATTTCTTCCGGCTTCATGCCCTTTGGCAACGAAGCGTTGACCTTGCCGAGTTTTACGTAAGGTCCAAAACGGCCATCCAGGATATTTACCGTATCGCCAGAAGCCGGATCTGTACCCAACTCCTTGAGCACGCTCTGCGTACGACGCCCACGAACTTTGGGCTGCGCCAACAGTGCAATCGCCTCTTCAAGCGTGATTGCAAACACAGCTTCCTCATTCTCCAGGCTACGGTATTCCTTGACGTGCTTAACGAACGGTCCGAATCGACCAATCGCAACCTCGATCATTTTACCATCGTCCGGATGTTCGCCGAGCTTGCGTGGAAGCGAAAGCAATTGCGAAGCCTTTTCAACCGTCATGTCCTCAAGCGCAACGCCCTTGGGAAGCGACGCAGTCTTCGGCTTTTTATTGTCTTCGGTTCGCTCGCCAAGCTGCATATAAATGCCGTAACGGCCATTCATAATCAGAATCGGCAGACCTGTTTCCTTGTCTTCACCAAGAATTTCCGGATCTTTGGAACGCTCTTCCATCAGCTCAAGGATCTTCTCATAGCTCAAATCGGCCGGCGCAATTTCGTCGGGCACGTTGACCGTTTTAAGCTCACCGTCCACGTCGATCTGAACGTATGGCCCATAGCGACCAACACGCAAAACGGCCGGGAAATCACTCAGATTCACAACACGCGCCGTGTCGGGATCGATGGTTTCATCACGCTGCGCAACCTGGTCGTTGAACGCACCTTCTTTACGATAGAAGTTGTGCAGATACTCGACCTTGGTCAATTTACCTTCGGCAATCGTATCGAGCTCGTCTTCCATCGTCGCGGTAAACTTCAGGTCTACCAGCTCGGAGAAGTAGTTTTCCAAGAACTCAGTAACCGCAAAAGCCAGATAGGTCGGAATCAGCGTGTTTCCGGATTTGCGCGCATAGCGCTCATCGGACGTGAGCTTTTTCATGATCGACGCATACGTACTCGGTCGACCAATACCTTCTTCTTCAAGCGCTTTCACAAGCGAAGCTTCCGTAAACCGGGCTGGCGCCTTGGTTTCGTGACGCAACGGCTCAAGCTCTTTACACTTAACCGTGTCGGCCTCTTTGAGCGCCGGCAACAAGACTTCCTGATCGTCGAGCGCTGCATCCGGATCGTCAAATCCTTCGACATACGCACGCATGAATCCCGGGAAATCAATGCGGTTACCGTTCGCACGAAATGTGCACGGCGTTCCGTTATCATCGACCACCAGATCTACACGCAGACTGGTTTTTTGCGCCGCTTCCATCTGGCAAGCAACCGTACGCTTCCAGATCAGATCGTAGAGCTTGAGATCCTGGCCCTTCAGCCCGGACTCGCTCGGATGCACGAATGCATCACCGGAAGGACGAATCGCCTCATGCGCTTCCTGCGCGCCCTTGGCTTTTCCTTTGTAAATCCGCGGTTTTTCCGGAACATATTCCGGCCCGTACATCTCCTGAGCAGCCTTGCGCGCAGCCGTAATGGCCTGCTGCGACAAGTTCACGCTGTCAGTTCGCATGTAGGTAATGAAACCGTTTTCGTACAATCCCTGCGCTACCGACATCGCCTGCGACGCGGACATCCCCAGCTTACGGCTGGCTTCCTGCTGCAGTGTCGACGTAATAAACGGCGGCTTGGGCTGAGATTTGTATTGCTTTTCCGTGACCGTATCGACTTTCCACGGCTGACTCACCAGATTGTCGACCAAACGACGCGCGGTTTCTTCGTCAAGCTGAAGAACCTTTTTGCCCTTCGCAATCTCACCGGTATTTTCATCAAAGTCGCGTCCGGAAGCCACGCGCGTATCGCCAATCGCAATCAGCGTCGCATCGAACTTCTGCTTGTCTTTCTCAAGCTGCGCCTTCAGATCCCAATACGTTCCCATGCGGAAACGACGACGATCACGTTCGCGCAACACAAGCAAACGCATCGCAACCGATTGCACACGACCGGCTGAAAGACCGTATTTGATCTTCTTTCCGACCAGCAACGACAACGGATAACCAACCAATCGGTCCAGAATACGACGCGTTTCCTGCGCCGCAACCAGGCTGTAATCGATTTCGCGCGTGTTCTCGAGCGCAGCATCGATAGCCGATTTCGTGATCTCATGGAACACCATGCGCCGAGTTTCAACCTTCGGCTTGAGCGCTTCCACAAGATGCCAGCTAATCGCCTCACCCTCGCGATCCTCGTCTGTCGCCAGGTAGACGATTTCAGCATCTTTCAAGTCTTTTTTCAGACCCGTAATTGCCTTCTTCGAACGAGGATCTTTGACGACATAAACCGCGTCAAAGCCCTCATCGACATTGACTCCAAGGCTGGCCCAAGACTCGGTGCGATATTTTTCCGGCATCTGCCCGGCGTTGTCTGGCAAGTCGCGAATATGCCCCAAAGAAGCACGCACAACAAAATCCGACGATAGATATTTTTGAATCGTCTTTGCCTTCGCAGGCGACTCGACGATGACGAGTTTGGTCATAACACTCTCAGAATCTCGAGAAATCAATCATTAGTTCGCGCTATACGGAGCGTCTGGTTTTATGAAAAACACAGAGCAGCCGGTTAAAATCCCGACGCAGTATTTCCGCCGGTACCGGGCGACGAGGTACTGATATGGAAGATGAAACCACATTTGTCCAGCGTCTTGTCCCGATGATGGCAAGAATGTGCATGCTGCGCACAATGTCAACGCCGGGATAGTTCCAACATATTGCCTTTCAATTACTCATCGTCCGTTCCTGGCTTCTTTGGCGACTTCGACGATTTCATTTTTTGATAAAACTCACGCATCTGCTCTTCGATATCGTCAGCAGAGAGATTACTCATATCGAGCTTCTCCGGATCGATTCCACCCAGATTCGCCTTCATACTGTCCGGCATATTCTTCATGATTTGAGGCGCGTTTTTCATCGCCATCTCAAACAAGCCCTTCAACGGACCACGAATATTGCCGGAATCATCAAACATCTGCCCGAGCATCGCCATCGGATCCATATTTCCCATCCCCGGCAAGCCGCCCATGCCGCCCAACGCCGCAAATGCATCCTCAAAACCTGCAGCTCCCGCCGGTTTCGATGTTTCGCCAAGCATTTCCAACAACGAATTGTCCATACCGCCGCCGATCACATCAAACGCAGAACCGAGCAAAAACATCGGCAACTCCGCCGGCGCAGCACTCGCGCGCTCCAGATCTTTGCGCGCTTCATCAGTCTTTCCACTCATGTGCAACGCCGTTCCACGCGCCAGATAACCATCAGCCAGACTCGGATCCAGACCAATCGCACGCTCTGCCGCACGCAACGCCATCGACGTATTTCCCTGCGCAAGCTGCACGTTCGCAAGCTGCACAAACGCAAACGCCTCATCCGGAAACCGGTTCGACGCACTCATCGCATCCGCATTCGCCTCTTTGTTCTGCCCGGCCAAAAGTCGCAAATGACTACGGAAAAGAATCGCTTCCAAAGACGCATCATGACCGTCCCCAATCACGTCATTCATGATCCCAAGCGCGTCCTCAATACGTTCCGTAACCAGCATCAAACGCGCAAGCGACAACGCATAATCAGGCTCCTCATCGTCCAGCTCACGTGCCTGCCGAATATCCGCTTCCGCAGCCTCCATATCCTCAAGCTGAAGATTAACTTCACTACGAAGCGCAAACAGATCTGCGTCCTCATCATCAAGCTCAATCGCCCCCGTCAGCACATCACGCGCCTGCTCAAACTCGCCAATTTCCTGCAAAGAAAGCGCCAGACCATGCATAAACATGACTTCTTCCGGCGACAACTTGAGCGCTTCGCTAAATCGCTCGCGCGCATCTTCATACGATTCTAAATTGAAATACGCCCAGCCAGCCACGCTATGCGCCGCCGCTTTTCCTTCATCATCTACGCCCAACGACAACGCCAGTTTCGCATCCGCCAGAGCAGCATCACTGTCGTCCTGATCGATGAAAAGCTCTGCGCGCAATATCAACAATGCCGCACGCAATGCCTTGTGTTCCGGATCTTCTCCCAGCGCTTCAAAAGTTTCGCCGAGCAACAAAAACGCATCCGAAATCGCGCCCTCGTCAAGAAAGTTCTCAATGGTCTCCGCAATGCGGTCGAACTGTCCAAGTTGTTCGTCCGTCAAGGATTCCGCAGATTTATGAGGTGATGACATGCGCTCGTCTCTCTTTTTCAAGGTGAAGATTCAATAGATAAAGGCCAAAAATTAAACACAAAAAAGCGCTTAAAAGTCATACTCCTAAGCGCTTTTTTGACAACCAATTACTTAAGATTGTTAAACATCTTGCGCAACGGAGCCTCGCCCTGTGCACCAATCATGACTTCCTGCACGTCACGACCTTTCAGCGAAACAACCATCGGAATGCTCTTCACATTGAAAGCCTGCGCAAGTTCTGGCTGCTCATCAACATTCAGTTTGCCAACCTTTACCTGGCCTTCAAACTCGCCAGCCAGTTTCGTGATCAGCGGATCAAGCGCACGACAAGGACCACACCACGGTGCCCACAGGTCGATGATGACCGGAATATCACTGTTCGCGACTTCTTCTTCAAAATTCTCAGCCGTAATTGTCAATGTGCTCATAGATAACTCCTTAGTTTAGTTTATTCGATTGTATATTTTGCCAGAAAAATAGCCGGTTTGTGGAGAATCACAGCGCAAACCCTCTTCTCCTACACCTTTTAGATGCACTTCATCCCAAAAGGATTCTTTTTTATGCAACAAACCGGTTTCCACGCATTCTTAAGTAAGAAATAAGTACTTTCATTCCACAAAAACTACGCTTGCCAACCTTCAAGAATTTCACGCATGCGCGCCATAAACTTGTCGGCCGTGGCTCCATCGATCAAACGATGGTCAAAAGACATACACCAGATGGCCGTCGGTCGAATGATAATAGCGTCGGTTTTCTGATCGACGAGCACGCGCTTCTTAATCGCTCCCGTACTCACAATCGCAGCCTGCGGCTGATTGATAACCGGCACACCAAACTCCGGCCCAAAAATGCCATGATTCGTGAGCGTAAACGTTCCGCCACGCACTTCATCGGCCTTCAGACGTTTCGTTCGCGCACGTTCCGCAAGATCTCCAATCGAGCGCGCAATCCCGAGCAAGCTCAGCTCATCCACATTGCGCACAACCGGCACAATCAGACTGTCTTCCAGCGCAACCGCCACACCAACATTGATCTCACCGCGATAAATCACCGAATCACCGTCCATCGACGAATTGACGATCGGAAACTCCACCAACGCATCCGCAATCGCCTTCACCATGAACGCCGTAAACGTCAGATTCACGCCGCGACTGGCAAAATCATCCTTCATCGCCTTGCGCGCACGCGTGACGGCCGAAAAATCGATCTCATGCACCGTATGCGCATGTGCACTCGTCGAAAGACTGCGCGTCATGTGCTCAGCAATCGCCAGACGATTCGGACTCAATCGCTCAACACGATCACGCTCACCAACCACCATCGCCGGCGCCGGACGCTGCTGCGGAGTACTCGCCCGTTCAACGCTCGCACGTTCACCAACAGCCGGCTGACTGTGCTTGCCCTCGGCAATAAACTGCAAAATATCATTCTTCGTCACCCGACCCGACATCCCCGTTCCCGGCACCGCCGAAAGATCGGAAATCTCATGATCGGCCGCAATCCGACGCACAACCGGCGTGGATTTGGTGCGACGCAAATCTTCCACCGAACCCGGCGCATCCGACGAAACAACCCGCGCCGGTCGCTCCGCAACCGCAACGTCACCACCACTACGATAGCTGGCCTGATCGCCGCCGGACTGCATCGCTACAGCCGGTTTCACTTCTGCCGCCGAAGCCGATGCCACCGGCGGAGAGGGCGCCGAAATTTCGCCAGGTTTGGCAACCGTATCGATAATCGCGATGATCGTATTGATTTCGACCGTCTGCCCGACCTCAACAAGCTGTTCTACAAGAATACCGGCCACAATACTGGGCACTTCGGCATCCACCTTATCGGTGGTGATCTCGACCAACGGCTCGTCGCGCTCGACATAATCGCCGATGTTTTTAAGCCACTGCGTTACCGTCCCCTCAGTGACCGATTCGCCCATCTGAGGCATCACGATTTCGATTCGCATCGATCCAATCCTTAAAAAATATCAAAATTGAATCGGAAATTGTGCTCACTTCCGATCAATTCAAGTTGAATGCACACCAAATTCACGATTTTCAAGCGTTTTAAATATCTAAAAAACTTAAATATGAATTGGCTTACCTAGCACCACGTGTGCCGCTTCCCCGACCGCTTCGGCCAGAGTCGGATGCGGATGAATCGTCTTCAACAATTCGGCCAACGTCGCCTCAAGTTCAAGCAACACCGTGCCTTCTGTAATCAATTCGGTCGCCTTCGGGCCAATAATATGCAGACCCAGAATCTCGTCGTATTTGCCTTCGCTGACGATTTTCACAAAACCTTCCGTATCACCCATGATCGACGCTTTGCCAATCGCGCTGAACGGAAATTTGCCGACCTTCACATCAAAACCGCGCTCGCGCGCCACTTTCTCGGTCAACCCGACCGACGCAACTTCCGGCGAACAATACGTGCACATCGGAACGCGCTCGTAGTTGATCGGCTGCGGATTGTTTTTCGCAATATGATCGACAGCCAGCGTACCTTCTTTCGACGCAACGTGTGCAAGCCACGGCGTTTTCACGATGTCGCCAATCGCGTAAACCCAGTCTTCACCGGTCCGCATAAACTCGTCGACCGCAATGAATCCACGCTCGTCGCGCACGACTTTCGTCTTCTCAAGACCAACATCTTCGGTCACCGCACGACGACCCGTAGCCACAAGCAAATGCGATGCCGAAATCTTCGTCGCATCCTTCTTGTCCTTGCCCACGCCTTCGACCGTCAGCTCAACGCCGGTTGCGCTCGTTTTCACGTCCGTCACACGCGTCGCCGTCATCACAGCCATACCCTGTTTCTTAAACGATTTTTCGATTTCAGCCGAAACCTCTTCGTCCTCACCAGGCAAAATTCGATCAAGCATCTCGATCAGCGTTACTTTCGAGCCATAACGCAGGAAAATACTCGCAAATTCACTGCCAACAGCGCCCGCGCCCATCACAACCAGATGCTCCGGCACTTCACCGAAATTCAGAATATCGTCCGAATCGATCACGCGTTTGTGATCCATCTTGATGAACGGAAGATGCGCAACCGCGCTACCCGTCGCCAGAATGCAGTACTTGGTCGAAAGCGTTTCTTTTTTACCGTCCGCCTTCTCAACACTGACTTTATTTCGACCGGCCAATCGTCCATGACCCAGATGCACGTCGATACCGTTCTTTTTCATCAGGTATTTAACGCCACCCGCATTTTTCGCAACGACGCCGTCCTTGTACTTCAGCATCTTCGTCATATCGAGCTTTGGCTCGCCGGCAATAATGCCAAAATCATCTGCACGTTTCATTTCCGACAGCAAATCCGCCGTTTGCAACATGGCTTTGGTCGGTATGCAACCGCGCAACAAACACGTGCCCCCCAACCGCTCGGTCGCCTCGCGCTCCACGATCGCAGTTTTCAGGCCAGCCTGCGCCGCATAAATTGCCGCCACGTAGCCTCCCGGGCCACTTCCGATTACAACGACATCGTATTGACTCACGCGCCTCTCCTTGCAATTTTTTCCAGGTAGTTTTCGACGTATCTGACCGTGCGGTAAACTACTAGGTGCATGATGGATGTCAAGCATGGCAAAAGCCAAATCCAACCATTTTTCACCCACCCCCACGCCCAGCCCCAAACCCCGCCGGTTGTGTGAAGCGCTCTACTGTTATACGTTCACACAACATTACAGCCGAAAACAGGCTGTTCAAAAACCCGACAGGAGAGCAAAAACCTATGCAGCCACAACGCCTATTGATCCATGCGCGCCAGATGCTAACCATGCCCGACAAGCCAGAAGCACTGCGTGAATACGATCCGCAGGCCGACCTGGAAGCCCGCGACGAAGCCATTGCCGGCGTAATTCACGACGCCGGACTGCTCATCGTTAATGGAAAAATCGCCTGGCTCGGCCCCTGGAGCGAACGCCCGGCCGACGCCGACGACATCGACCGCTTCGAAACCGGCATTTTGATGCCCGGTTGGATCGATTGCCACACACACACCGTTTTTGCAGGCGACCGCTCAAACGAATTCATGCTCCGCAACGCCGGCCGCACCTATCTCGAAATCCTCGAATCCGGCGGCGGCATTTTAAACACCGTCAAAGCCGTCCGCGCCGCCACGCAAAATGAACTCGTCCAATCGCTCGGCACCCGCGTTTACAACGCAGTTGGCCAGGGAATCACTACGCTCGAAATCAAAAGTGGCTACGGATTAACCACCGAAGACGAGCTCAAAAGCCTGCGCGCCATCGCCGAAGTCTCACCCGAAGTCCCCTGCGAACTCGTCGCCTGTTTCCTCGGCGCACACACGATCCCCGCAGAATACCGCGATAATCGCCAGAAATACGTAGATCTCGTCTGCAACGAAATGATCCCACGCGTAAAAGAACAAGGTCTGGCCACCTATTGCGACGTTTTCTGCGAACGCGGCGCCTTCGATCTCGCCGAAACCGAGCGAATCCTGCGAACCGGACAGGATCACGGCCTCATCGCCCGCATCCACGCCGATCAGCTCAGCGATTTCGGCGCTTCCACACTCGCTGCCGAACTCGGCGCAACCAGCGCAGATCACCTCGAATTTACGCCCGATCACGCCATCAAAGCCATGGCAAAAGCCGGCGTCACCGGCGTCTTGATGCCCGCCGTTCACCTTTTCTTAAACTCGCTTGACCGCCTGCCACCTGCCCGAAAACTGCTTTCCGGCGGCTGCGAAGTCGCCATCGCCACCGACTTCAACCCCGGCAGCGCAATGACCCAGGATCTGCAAATGATGCTCACCCTGGCATGCACGCTCTACAAAATGACGCCCGCCGAAGCACTACGCTCCGTTACACTCGGCGCCGCCCGCGCACTCGGCCGCACCGACATCGGCCAACTGGCCGTCGGTAAGCGCGCAAATCTCGCACTTTTTGATGTCCCTCACTATCAATACATCCCCTATCACTTCGGCAAAAACCACGTAGAAGCAGTTCTACTCGATGGTAACTTTGTTTATTGGACCGAAGATGAACCGCTCGATTGAGCGAAGGTTTTTTATGTTTCCCCTGATCGCACAAGTTATTACTAAAACAACCCAGACCAGCGAAGTTCAAACCGTTACAGAAGTTGTTGAACCAACTGGACTTAGAAAAATCGCTTTTGTAGCCGATATTATCGAGAAAAACCCCTGGGCTGAGTCCGTAATCAGTCTGCTAGTTCTCCTCGTTACCGTCATGTTAGCGCACGCAATCACGCGCTACATCCTACTCCCCTGGGCAATTCGACTCACCCGATTAAGCAAAGGCTCGTGGGACGACCTACTGGTACAACACCGCGTCTTCCACCGCCTTGTCCCCATCGTTCCACTCCTGGTTTTGAACCGCGGCATCGCTCTCGTTCACGGCCTCAATGACCCCCTCGTTGCACTCGTTCAGCGCGTCGCCGTTGGCACGATCGTTTTGATGATCGCAATCGCGATTAGCGGACTGCTTGCCACTGTAAATGTAATCTACAGCCGCAGCGAAATCTCAAAGTCCCGTCCCATCAAAGGTTACCTGCAAGTCGTTAATATCGTTGTGTATTCGATTGCAGGAATCATCATCATTTCCGTGCTGATCAAGCAATCGCCCGCATACCTGCTCAGCGGACTGGGTGCGATGACTGCCGTTTTGATGCTGGTTTTTCGCGACACAATTCTCTCCCTCGTCGCCGGTGTACAGCTCACCAGCAACGACCTGATCCGCGTTGGCGACTGGATCGAAATGCCCGGATTTGGCGCCGATGGCGACGTCATCGATATCGCCCTCAACACCGTCCGCGTCCAGAACTGGGATAAAACAACCTCAGTCATCCCGACCCACAAATTCCTGGAAAACTCGTTCAAGAACTACCGCACCATGTTCGAATCCGGTGGCCGACGCATCAAACGCTCCCTGTTCATCGACATGTCCACCGTGCGGTTTTTGACGCCCGAAGAAATCGAAAAGTTCCGCGAATACATCATCTTAAAAGACTATATTGACGAAAAAACCAGCGAAATCAGCCAGTACAACTCCCACATCACCTCCGAACACGCCAGAATCGACGCGAACATTCGTCAGCTTACCAATATCGGAACTTTTCGCGCCTATATCTCCAAATACTTGCAGAACCATCCACTGATCCACCAGGAACTAACCTTTTTGGTTCGACAACTTCAGCCCACCGCCGAAGGACTCCCGCTGGAGATCTATGTCTTTACCAGCGACACCGCCTGGGCAGTCTACGAGGGCGTTCAATCCGATGTCTTTGACCACTTCCTGGCGGTAATTTCCGATTTCGGTCTGCGCGTCTACCAACAACCTTCCGGTCACGATATCGCCCAAATCACCCGCGCCGTCGCCAAAAACAACGCCGCACCATCGTTAGCCCTGCCAGCCAGCGAGGACGCAAAACCAAAGACCGAACAGGTGAGCGAGCCGCTTTAATAGAATATTTGTCGCGTATGGAATTGGTAATTCCATACAAATCGTCTAGGTTGGTGCAAGTAGCCGTCATCACACACATTTTGTTAACGTATTTTCATCCATGAGATCTCATTCATGCCTGCCCTCTCAACAACTATAAATCCAAGCTGGTTGCTGCGACCCTTGTTTGTCGCCGCAATGCTTCTCTCGATGCTGTTGTTTAGTGCGTGCGCAGATCAAAGCGTGATGACGCCGGGTTCTTCAAACAAAAACAACACCACCGACAGCACAACTTGTGTGGGCAGCGCATGCGACGCACTTTGCGACAGCGTCCAATGCGATTATGGACAATCCTGCTACCGAGGCGTTTGCCACGAATCCTGCCAGGGCGGAGATGAATGCCCGGATTCGCAAATCTGCGAACAGGGCCGTTGCGCGGCCGCAGACTGTTCACTCACACCGTGCAACAACGGCGAAGTCTGCTTTCGCGGCGTCTGCCACGAAACTTGCACCGACTCACTGGAATGCCCCGGCACTGAAACCTGCGAAGAAGGTCGCTGCAAAGGCGATGACTCTCCCCACGAGCCCGACCCGGATGACAACACCTGCCACGCCAACAAACCCTGCAAGGACGGCAAGGAATGCACGCAGGGAACTTGCACCGACCCGCTCTGCGAAAACGTACAGTGCCCGGCCGGCGAAACCTGCAATCGCGGCACGTGCTTTCCCACTTGCACCAATACCGACGATTGTTCCGACGGTTCACGCTGCAACAACGGCCGCTGCACACCCTTTGATTGCGCGCAGGTAACCTGCCGCGCCGACGAAACCTGCAGCCAGGGATTGTGCTTTCCAACCTGCACCGATTCCGCACAGTGCCCGGCCGGAACCAATTGCCAGAACAACCTGTGCATCGGCGACAAATGCGACGCCGTTACATGCTCGGCCAACACCAACTGCTACGAAGGCCACTGCATGGACGCCTGCCAGAACGATGGCCAGTGCGGTGCCGACGAACGCTGTCATCTGGCTAACCGCGTCTGCGTTCCCAAAGATTGCAGCGGCGATTATTGCGAAAAAGGCGCCGTCTGCGACCAGGGCGTTTGCTTCCAGGCATGTCTTGATCACCTCGATTGCGGATTTGGCCAGCGTTGCGAACAAAACAAATGCATCAATCCCGGTTGTGAAGACAAATTTTGCCCGCAAGGCCAGCAATGCTACCGCGGCGAGTGTCGTGAAGACGGATGTGTAAGTGATGCGAACTGCCCGGCCGATATGCAGTGTCACAAACAATCCTCGCTATGCCTGCCCAAAGACTGCTCCAAAACCAAGTGTCTTCAGGACGAAATCTGCGACGCCGACAACGGAAACTGCGCAACCAAGTGCGACGAAAACGCCGATTGCCCCAAAGAAAGCACCTGCAATCTCACCAAGGGTTTTTGCGACGACACCTGCAAGGACACAACCTGCAAGGCCGGCAACGCCTGTAGCAACGGCACCTGTTACCCGACCTGCAAGCAGACCAACGACTGCCGCGCAGGATCATTTTGCCATCACGACGGCATTTGCCTTCCGCTGGATTGCGGCTCCGTCAAATGCGAAGCATCCCGTCCGATGTGCGAAGCGGGAACGTGTCGTCTGTGCAAAAACGTCGATCGCGTAGCCGGCCGCAGCCAGGATTCCGAAAACCGCCGCTATTACACGGCTGCAAATTTCGCACTTCATCTCTACGACAACGGCGCCGATACCGTGATTTTGGCCCTGGGCCGCGTCTCGGCCTTCGACATTTCACCCGACGCAATCACCGCCGGACCACTCGCGTACAAACTCGGTGCACCGATTTTGCTCACCGAATTCACCCGCGTTCCGCCCATCACCGAACAAACACTCAAGCGTCTGGGCGCAAAAAACATCATCATCGTCGGCGGAAACCAGGCCGTCTCGACCACCGTCGAAAACAAGCTTCGTCAGGACGGCTACAAGGTTACGCGCTACGGCGGCCAGGAACGCGAAGACACCGCCGGACTGCTTGCCGAAGCGCTGCAACCCAACAGTCCGTACGCATTCATCGTCTCCGCCGACATGCAAGAACTCATGTCCGCCATCACGATTGGCGGCGTCGCTGCAACCATGCGCTCCCCGATTTTACTCGTATATAAGGATCGCATTCCACCCGTCACCCAGCGCCTTCTCACCGAATTTGGAACCACCAAGACCATCGTTCTTGGCGACTCGTCCATCATTTCCAACGCCGTCCTGGCCCAACTCCCCAACCCCCAGCGCATCGACGCGGCCGCCGGACTGCCACTGTCCGAAGAAATCGCACAGTTCGCCATCAAAAACGCTCCCAACCTGACCCACGTCAACGTCGCCGGCATCGATTCCCTGATCGACGCACTCGTCAGCGGCGCCTCGGGCCGAATCCTCTTGCTCACCAACAAAGACCGGCTCGACGCCAAAACCGAGAAATACTTGACGGACTTTGCGAAAAACGCGCTGCTCATCGGCGACAAAAACGCGATCTCTCAAAAGGTCGAAGACGACATCTGTACCGCGCTCAGTAGCCCGCGCAAATAACGCCCGTTTCGATCCGATTCGGTATTAAGCAAAACGCGTCTGCAATTTATCGCAGACGCGTTTTCTATTTTCTTGAGCCCTCAAATTTGGTATCAATTCGGCACAAACACTGGCCCGGCTCCCGTCTCTGAGATTGTCTCTTTATCACAAAAGTTCTAATTTCTTCGGATTT
>JBEBSM010000028.1:0-16904 GCA_040394315.1 Lujinxingia vulgaris | reverse complement strand
GTGGGGATTTTAGCGGATGTAATTGCGCCGTTGGCGATGTGAGTGGTTCCGATAGCGTTTGCGGGGATTTTTGTGGACGTTATCGCGCCGTCGGCGATGTGAGTGGTTCCGATAGCGTTTGCGGGGATTTTAGCGGACGTTACAGCGCCGTTGGCAAGATGTCCTGATAGAATTCCGCTGGTCGCGACGCCGAATTGATTACCGGTGAGTGTCAATCCCTGGCCGGGAAGCGCAGTGTAGGTCGTGTCTGTGGGTTGTCCGCAGCGAAGCGTTCCATCGATGTTGAATCCCATGAAGAATTGGGTTCCGGTGCATCCTGCGCCTGATTTTACGAAATCTGAGCTTGAACGGGTGGTGATTTCAGGTTTGCCGCTGACTTTTGACCAGGCGACTCCGACGATATTGCTGTCGGTAACGCCATTGGGTGCGATGGAGAAGCTGGTTCCGCTCAAGTTAAGTCCGCCGCCGGCCGTGTATTTTGTGTCGGGTGGGACGATACAGTTGAGGGTTCCATCGGTCTTGAATCCCTGAATCACGTTTGCTCCGGTGCATGTCTGACCGGAGCCGACGAATGATGAAATCGCGCGTCCGGTGATGGCGGGTGCGCCGGTGATTTTTGTCCAGCTCATGTCGACGATATTGCCGTCGGTAATACCGCCTGCGCGAATGGAAAAGACTGTTCCCGTGAGGGCAAGTCCGCTGCCGGCCGTGTATTTGGTGTCGTTGTCGGCGGGAGTTGCGCATAGGAGCGTGCCGGAAGCAGAGATTCCGGTGACCATTTGTCCGGCGGTGGTGCAGCTCTGGCCGGACGTTACGAAATCCGCGCCGGTGTAGACGGGAGGAATCGTTGGTTGCCCGGTGACTTTGCTCCATGGAATGGAAGCGATTTTTTCGGCCGTCACGGCACTGTTGGCGATGGCAGCGGTGTTGATGGAGCCGGGTTTGACGCCGTCGGCTATTGTTGCACTGCCGGCGGTCGTGGCATGATCGGCGGTTGTTGCGTTGCCGGCGGTCGTGGCATGATCGGCGGTTGTTGCGTTGTCAGCGGTTGTCGCACTGCCAGCGGTCGTGGCATGTCCGGCAGTTGTTGCGCTGGTGGCGGTTTCAGCGTGTGTCGCGCTGTCCGCGAGTTTGGCCTGATGTGCCATCCGGGCAATCTGGGCGTAGGGTACGGCCGTTAGCTCAAGACGTGGGAGCAGTGGTTTGTCGTCGATGACCAGTTGCATGAAGGTTGGACCGCCCTCAAGAACATTGTGGTCGAGCGGATTATCGACTGACCCCAGAATCGCGGTGTAAAAACCGGACTCGCCGAGGTCGACGTCGAACTGGTCACTCCACAAAACCTGGCCGTCGGTTGGGGCATTGTAGAGCTCGAATAACAAGGTTTTGGTGCCTTGCATTGGCTGGCCATCGGGCGTCAGCAGGCGGCCCTGTTGGGTAAGGCTGGTGGGCACTTCGGCAAAAGCGGAAGGTGCGGCCAGGGAGATGGAGGCCAAAATCAGCACGGCGAGTCGAACTTTGCAGACAGCAAATAATTTCATCATTTTCAGCTTCCTAATTCTCTGAACGAGTCATTAAAAATAAGTAAATTGGATGCCGATTTTGTGATCGGCAGGTTGGTTTTGTCCCCGTACAAAAATCCTGCGCGTTATTTGGCGATGATCTGGAATGTTCCCGGCTGCCAGATCCCCTGCTCGTTTTTTGCCTGAAACCCGCTTGCATCGTGGGTTCCCAGGCAATGGATTGCGACGACGTCGCTGTTACTCGATTTGCCTGCGACCGCGCAGAGCTGATGCCCTACTTGTGGTGGCGCCTCGGCAGTCTCGACGATGTCGGTTTCTGCGTCAGTTTCTGCATCCGATTCGTCGTCGACGTCTGCATCCACGCCAGCGTCTTTGGGTAGCGGCGAATCCGCGTCTGTTTTCACTTCCGCATCTTCGCCACCTATCCCGACATCTTCGGCTTGTTCTTGCGGCGGATTGTCGCGTTCGTTTTCTTTCGAGCATCCCGTAATGCCCGCGCCGAACGACATGATGAGTAGTGCGTAAAGTGCCACCCTCAAGTATCGATTCATTATGAATATCCCCGTTTGCGAAGCTTAACGCTTCATTGAAACCAGCCCCAAAGAATGGTTGAGGATAAGAATCAACCATTCTGCTGGTATTCGTTCGCCCTATTCTTTTTGTTGCAAGTATTGCTCGATATGCGCGGACAATATAAGAGAATTCAGGGCTTGTCAAATGGTTGTTTTTTCAATGAATACAGGTCGTTGGGCACTGTTTGAGAAGGTTTTTCTGAAAACGAAGCGAGTTTTTGAAGATTTCGATGCCTAACATTCCGTCGTCGGCAAAGGGCAGGGGCTGCTCGTCGCAGAGATCTTCGATGACGAACGCACGTTCGCGAAATGTTCCTTCCAGAAAAATCGGCCGCAGTACGGGTTTGCACCAGTTGCGGCGCATTTGCAGAAGTTGGGGTGGGCTCCAGAGTTTTTCGAGCAAAATAGTTTCGTATTCTAGCAAAAAACCGGGCCTTGCGAGGTGGGTTTTTTCGATGCGGATATAATCGTCGGTGATGCGCATGCTTTCTGGAAAAACCAGGCTGTTCCAGCAACCGCGGTCGATGCGCAGATTGCTGACCATTGCGCCGGTGTGGCTAAAACGCAGACCGACGTAGGGTAGCAGGCCGTTTAGAGCGAATAAGACGCTGAAAAGCAGCGCAATTTGGCCGGGGCGATTTGCGAAAAAATGTGTGGAAAACGTGGTGAAAATAGGTGGTGTTTTTGCCAGGCCGTGGCGTGCGATGAGCAGCGTGCAGGTGAGTAAAAGTGCCCAGAGCAGGGCTTCTTTGGGGATCATTGACCATTCCGGCCAGGCGCCGTGCAAATACAGGCTGATTGCGGTCAAAACGATCGCTTTCGATGCGATCCAGACCGAAAATTGCTGGAAAACGGCGCGTATATCTTGAAGGTCTTTGGGGCGTAAAAACGCGGCGTGGCCAGCGAGCATTACGAATGCGTAGGCCGGGGCCATGGTGAGCGTGAGCGGGATATGAAATGCGATGGCCAGGAGCCAGGCGGGGCGTCGCAGACCACAGAGATACAAAACCGCGATGCCAAGTTCGGTGGCGATGACGAAAATGGCGAGTGATGGAAGCCAGGTTTCGGGGAGGATGTCGGCGGGTAAGTTCCAATAGTCGGTGAGTTTCGTGAATCCGTAGGTTGCGCAACTGAGTTCGGGCGCGATGAAATCCCGGTTGAGTTTGTGTAGTCCGGCCAGTGCGTAAACCAGGACAGTGATTGCCCGACAAACATTGAGAAAAGCGCGAATGAATGGTGTTGTTGGATAGTTAAGTGGTTGAGATTGCTGGGTATCTTTTTGTTTCTGGCAGCCTTCCAAGAGCATAAACAGTGCGCCTGCGCTCGCCAGGAACAGTAAAACCATTGATTGCGTGAGATGATCGCGCAAAAATAATAGAGAAATCGCCTTTGCGGCGGCACAAAATATCCAACCAATTGCAGAGCCGCGGCGGGCAAGAAAAAGTAGGCCGACGAGAAAAATTACGTTGGATAGTAGCCAGCTTTCTTGTGCGGCATCGGCCAGCCAGAGGTGTGCCAGCGAGCCGGCAATAAAACAGGCGACGACGATTCGGTACGTCGGGTGCTGGCTTGCATAGAAAAGGCAGGAATATGGCGGATTTTGGGTCATTTTGATGCTGGGAAGGCCGATAACAAGTAATAACGGTACGATATTGCACAAATACTGCGAAACTCTTCCACCGACTAGACATTCGTGCTAAGCGCTTCAGCCGAGATTGCTAGGGTAATCATCTGACAAAAAAATAGCTCGTCGTAAAGTCAACGCGGGCTGACTGTAGTTCACAACTGGAGTTTGCAACATGATTCCACTGAAACAAGCACTAGACTCTTCGATTGGGAAGAAGTTCGTGATGTCGATTTCCGGCTTTGCGCTGGTTGGCTTCATTATCGTTCATCTTCTGGGCAATTTGCCTTTGTATTTGAATGCAGAAACTGCCGGACCGATGCTCAACCAGTACAGCGCGTTTTTGGCGAGCTTTGGGTTCTTACTTGTGGGCGCCGAGATCGTTTTGGCGGCGGCGTTCATTATCCACATGGCGTACGCTATCCGCACGACGCTGGTGAATAAGGCGGCGCGCAAGAACAAGTACGACAAGGGTATTGTGACCAAGGGCGGGCCGAGTCATCTCACGCTTTTGTCCAAAAACATGATTTTCTCCGGTCTGGTCATCGGCGTTTTCCTGGTCGTTCACATCTGGCAATTCCGATTGTCCAAGGATGCAGCGCCGATGGTAGCGCTGGTTGGCGGCGCCGAGGTTCATGACCTTTATTCGATCGTTGTGAAGACCTTTTCGCAGCCGATTAACGTTGTTTTTTACACGCTTGTCATGCTGTTTTTGGGTGCTCA
This sequence comes from Lujinxingia vulgaris, assembly GCA_040394315.1. Taxonomy (GTDB): domain Bacteria; phylum Myxococcota_A; class Bradymonadia; order Bradymonadales; family Bradymonadaceae; genus JACCWM01. The sequence goes on along the minus strand of JBEBSM010000028.1, from coordinate 12,462 downwards.
CCTGAGCCACGGATTCTGGAGCGCGTTTCAGTCGCTCGGGGCAATGAAGCCCGCCTGGAGCAAGCAAATTCACGCCCTTGGCGTTGTAATTGCTATCGTGTTGGCTGCAGGTTTTTTGTTTATTCCAATCGTTATGTTCCTTACGCAGAGTGGAGTTTAATATGACGCTCAACGCCAAAGTACCTGAGGGCCAATTATCTTCACCATGCGAAGCTGGTTTCACCGGCTAACAAAAAGAAGCTCGATGTCATTGTAGTCGGAACCGGTCTTGCCGGGGCGTCGGCCGCAGCGAGTCTTGGAGAGCTTGGTTACAATGTAAAAGCGTTTTGCGTGCAGGATTCACCGCGTCGCGCGCACAGTATTGCAGCGCAGGGTGGAATCAACGCAGCGAAAAACTATCCAAACGACGGCGATAGCGTCTGGAACCTGTTTTACGACACGATCAAGGGCGGTGACTTTCGCTCGCGTGAGGCCAACGTTCATCGTCTGGCACAGGTCAGTAACGCGATTATCGACCAGTGCGTAGCGCAGGGCGTTCCGTTTGCGCGTGATTACGGCGGCGAGCTTACCAACCGCTCGTTCGGTGGCGCGCAGGTTTCGCGTACGTTTTATGCACGCGGCCAGACCGGTCAGCAGTTGTTGCTGGGTGCGTATCAGGCGATGCTTCGTCAGGTCGATCTTGGCAAAGTAGAGATGTTTGCGCGTCGTGAAATGCTCGACCTGGTCGTTGTTGACGGTCATGCACGCGGCATTATCGTGCGAAATCTTGTCGATGGAACGATCGAAAAGTACGCCGCACACGCCGTGGTTCTTGCAACCGGCGGTTATGGGCGCGCTTATTATCTGTCGACCAATGCGTTCAACTCCAATGCTACGGCAGCCTGGCGTTGCTACAAGCGCGGCGCGTATTTTGCGAACCCGGCTTACGTCCAGATTCACCCGACCTGCATTCCGCAGTCGGGCGATTATCAGTCGAAACTCACGCTCATGAGCGAGAGTCTTCGAAACGACGGCCGCGTCTGGGTTCCCAAGAAAAAAGAAGACATCAAAAAGCCGGCCAACCAGATTCCGCGTGAAGATCGCGATTATTATCTGGAAACGCGTTATCCGAGCTTCGGAAACCTGGTTCCGCGCGACGTTGCTTCGCGCAATGCAAAATCCGTCTGTGATGAAGGTCGTGGCGTTGGCGCAGGCCGTGCCGTGTATCTGGACTTCACCGACGCGATTGCAAAGCAGGGCAAGAAAGTCATCGAAGACAAGTACGGCAACTTGTTTCACATGTACGAAAAAATCACGGCCGAAAACCCGTATGAAGTGCCGATGAAAATCTATCCGGCAATTCACTATACGATGGGTGGTCTGTGGGTTGACTACGAGCTGCAGAGCACGATTCCTGGCCTGTTTGTGGCCGGCGAGGCGAACTTCTCCGATCACGGTGCAAACCGTCTGGGTGCAAGTGCGTTGATGCAGGGTCTGGCTGACGGTTATTTCGTTCTGCCATTCACGATGGGCAACTACCTGGCCAATCATATTGGCGAGAAAGTCGATACGAATCATGCAGCATTTGTGGCGGCCGAAAATGACGTCAAAACCCAGATTGCGGGCTTTTTGGAGCGTGGCAAAAAGGGCGATAAGACCGTCAACGACTACTATCGCGAACTTGGCGAAATTCTGTGGGATGACGTCGGTATGGCGCGAACCAAGGAAAGTCTTGAGCACGCGCTGGTCGAAATTGCCAAGATCAAGCACGGCTTTGAAACGAACCTGAAGCTGGTTGGCACGGAAGATTCGATGAACAAGATGCTCGAGCTTGCAGGCCGCGTTGCGGACTTTATCGAGCTTGGCGAGTTGATGGCGCGTGATGCGTTGCACCGTGAAGAATCGTGTGGTGGACACTTCCGCGAGGAATATCAGACGGCTGATGGCGAAGCGCTTCGAGATGACGAGAACTTTGCTTATGTCGGTGCCTGGCAGCATGCTGGCCCGAATCAAGAGCCTGTACTGCACAAAGAGCCGCTGGTTTTCGAGAACGTCGAACTTTCGCAACGTAGCTACAAATAAGAACTAAGGAGTTCCCCATGTCCGATCAAAACATGAATTTGAAGCTGAAGGTTTGGCGCCAGGCGAATTGTTCGTCGCCTGGTAAATTCGTAGAATACGATGCTCCCGGTATCTCGGAACACATGTCCTTTCTGGAAATGCTCGACGTGGTCAACGAAATGTTGATTCACCGCGGCGAGCAGCCGATTGAGTTCGACGGCGACTGTCGCGAGGGTATTTGCGGTCAGTGCAGTCTTACAATTAACGGCCAGGCTCACGGCAGCGAGCGCGGCACCACGGTGTGCCAGCTTCACATGCGCTCGTTTCGCGATGGCGATACGATTGTCATCGAGCCGTTTCGCGCCAACGCCTTCCCGGTCGTTAAAGACCTGGTTGTCGACCGCAGCGCGCTGGACCGCATCATCACCGCCGGTGGTTACGTCGGCGTGAACACCGGGCCAAAACCCGATGCAAACGGTATGCGCATCAGCAAGGAAGTTTCGGACCGCGCGTTTGACGCAGCGGCCTGCATTGGTTGCGGTGCCTGCGTAGCAGCGTGCCCGAACGCTTCGGCTTCGTTGTTCACCGGTGCGAAAATCACCCAGCTTGCGCTGCTTCCACAGGGTAACGCTGAGCGTGCGCGTCGTGCGCGCCGCATGGTTGAGCAGATGGATATCGAAGGCTTTGGAAACTGCTCGAACCTGGGTGAGTGCGAAGCCGTTTGTCCGAAGGAAATTTCGCTCGATAACATCGCAACGATGAAGCGCGAATACCTCCGCTCGATGTTCACGAAGTTCTAATACTTTTCGATACCGGTTATTGGATAGCCGGTATTGCAAAGCGAGCGCAGAAAATAAAAGCCCTGCCCGGATTTTCGTCCGGGCAGGGCTTTTTTATTACGTACGGTCGTCTATGAAATCAGGGAGCGGCAAACTCATCAGGATAACGAGCATTGTCGGTATTTCCCCAGCACGTAATCACACCGCTCGTTTCGCTCAACGCACAGGCGTGTTCCCAGCCGGTCGAGATTTGCACGTACTTGCCGGTTGCAGGTACGTCGTTGATGCGGCCATCCTTGTCATCGCCCCAGCAGGCCAGCGAATCATCGCTTTTACGAATAACGCAGGCATAGTCATTGCCGGAATCAATCTGAGATACAGTAAAGGAAGGTACGTTTTTCTTGATGTTAGGATTCTTATTCGCAAAACATTCGACCATATCATTGGTATGGATTACGCACGTATGAAGTACAGATGCGACGATATGTTTGAATGTTTTATTAAAAGACCTGTCACCAAGTTCTCTTCGGCTTTCTGAATGATCTCCCCAACATTTGTATCGGTTGTTGGTGGTCGTCGCACAACTGTGTTGTGTACCAGCGCTAACTTGTCTCCAGGGGCCGTTATCATGACTTGTTGGATTGATAGCAGGATTTGCGCGTTCCTGGCCGTTATTGCCCCAACAATAAAGTTTTGCATCCGTAGCGTCGATGCCGCAGACATGTTCTCGTCCGGCGTTGATGGATTCAAAAGCTAAGTTAGTGGGGGGAGTGAAGATGCCATGGTCGTTTGCATCATCAAGTTGTCCCCAGCAACGCACATTGCTGCGATTCAATGCGTCGGGTTCAGGCATATCTCGAAGAATACCGCACACGAATCGGTTGCCAGCGGTCAGCGCTTTGTATTTTTCTGTCGTCGGTGGAACGTTCAGCAACTGATTGGCATGGCCCCAGCACATCACGCTGTCATCGGCGCGGATTGCGCAGGTATGACGTCCACCGGCGGCTACTTGCTTGTAATTGCTGCACGCCAGCGTACACGTTCCACCGCAATCGATATCGACCTCGCCGACATCCAGCCGTCCGTTTTGGCATGGCTCTTCTTCACAGAGATCGCTATCGCCGCAATATCCAGAAATACAATCGGTAGCATCCTGGCATCCATCGCCAATGGCGCCGCCAACGTCTGGCTCACCGACATCGGGATTGCCGGTATCGGGATTGCCGGTATCGGGATTGCCGGTATCGGGGTTGCCGGTATCGGGATTGCCGACATCGGGATTGCCGGTATCGGGATTGCCGGTATCGGGATTGCCGGTATCGTTGGGCGAGGTATCTGCTGATGCGTCGCTGCCGGTGTCTTGCACATCATCCCCGGTATCGAGCGGCGGCTCGACAACATCGGAGCCACTATCCCCGCCCGGATTGTTGCCTGCGTCAGGCGTCGTGGTGCCATCAACGGGGTCGTAAATCCAAAGTCCATCAATACAGAGCGCATCGCCCTTGCGTGTACCATCCGGCGAGCACTTCAGATCTTTCAAATGCTCCGATTCGTAGATGCAGGCAGTGGAGGACAGTGCCGTCATCAAAAATATGAATAACAAAAAGATTGAAAAGTGTCGGTTCATCATAAACTCATCGCATCATGCAGTGAAAGCATGGGGTCAAGGTGCGTGCCAGAGGTAGCATACATTAAAAAGGCCTCGCAGTGCTATTCGTGCGTGGAAATGGAGTTTTTGCAACCAGTGGCCTGATCAGATGGACAGGGTCGAGTGGCGCAACTTGGCCGAATTTGGCGGTGTGGGGGGAGTCGAGTGGCGCAACTTGGCCGAATTTGGCGGAGCAGGGGGAGTCGAGTGGCGCAACTTGGCCGAATTTGGCGGAGCAGGGGGAGTCGAGTGGCGCAACTTGGGCGCCAGCGGCCACGTGGTAGCACTCCATGACAAATCCAGGCCGCCCGACGCGAGCATAACCTCTACAGATGGGAAAATTCGGCGGGATAACGGGTGCTGGCGCCGTCGCCGATGCAAGCGATTTTGCCGCCAGTTTTTGTAATTGCGCAGCTATGAACCCATCCTACGGCAACATCAATAACTTTTATACTTCCCATAATCGGCATGCCCTGAGGCAGGAGCTTACCCCAGCAATAAAGTTTGTTGTCTGTCCGAATCATACAGGCGTGGACATCGCGAGCAACGACGGCTCTGGCAGCTACATTGGTGAGCAGGCCGTCTCCTGTTATTGAGTCATCATTCATACCAACACATACAATATGACTGTTAGATTTGTTGATGCCACATGTGTGATAACTGGCGGCGGTCATCGCACTGAATTTGCTGTTGTTATTGAATTTAATTCGGTCGTTATTTGATCTTCCCCAGCATTGAAATGTGCCGTCCCGCTTATAGGCACAAGACTGTTTGTTGCCGGCGGCGACTCCCGTCCATGGGTTATGTTCATCCGTGCTTGAGGGCGTATCACTTACATTTTTGTCCTGGTTTCTTCCCCAACAATGAAGCGTTCCGTTTTTTCTTACACCACATGCGTGTTCTGTCCCCACGCTGAGGGCGGTAAATAGAGAATCGCCGGCGACCAATCGGTTATTGCTGGATTTGCCCCAACATTTGATCGTTTCATCCTCGGTGATGCCGCAGGTATGTTCGTAACCGGCCGAGATATACGTGAATTTCTGGGCCTGAAGCGCTTGGGGAACTTTCATGGCCTCAGGCCCCCAGCACATTACCGTGCTGTCTGCACGGCGTGCGCAGGTATGGCTATTGCCAACAGCAACCTGTAAATATCCCGCGCATTCATTGCCGCAGGTCGGGCCACAGTCGATATCCACTTCACCGATGCTAAGCTGCTGGTCGTTGCACGATGCGGGCGCGCACACTCCCATGTCCATGTCGCAAAAACCAGAAATACACCGTGCGCTATCCGTACATGCGTCGCCGTCTTCAACATTGGGAACGGGTGGCTGCGGCACGTCGGGCTGCTCGACCACATCGATATCGGGTTCAACAATGTCGTCTGGCGGCTCTACAACGTCGGCTTGTGCATCGGTCCCGCCTGTTTCTACATCATGCGGCGTTGGGTTCGCATCCAGCGGCGGTTCAATCGCGTCCAGCTCTTCGTGATTGCGCGTGTCGTCAACAACACCGACATCCATCGGTTCGTGAATCCACAAATTATCGATGCACACCGCGTCGCCCTGGCGCTCGCCGTTCGTCGTGCATTGAATCGGTTTTAGATGCTCAGACTCATACACGCAGCCAGCTCCAAACACGAACGCGAACGAAATCAGGACAAACAACAAGGCTGGCCAACGATAGTTATTCATAGCGATTCGGGGCAAAGAGTGGGGGGCTAGCAGCAACTGCGAATTTGCATCATTGCCAGTCTAACAAAAATACGCGCGCGCAACCATTGGCCGCCTGAGAGGTGACGTCGTGGTTTGCTCCCGGCATTCAAATCCTGCACCGAAGTGTTTTCCCCAGGGCTTTCCGGTGCGAACTCCAACCTGGCGGAGCGAAGTGGTTTGGCGAGGGCTGCAATAAAAACAGACGACCTGCCAGAGCTCGTCTGGCAGGTCGGTTTAAGAAAAATAACCTGTAGAAACGTCAAATATCGTTAAGGAGCGATGATGGCTTCGGAATAGACGGGGGTGACATTGTCGGCTGCGAATTGAAGGCGATACTTCTGTTTCTCGCTGACAGGACTTACAGGGTAGGTTGCGCCATCGTTGGGTGTGGGAGCAGGGCTGTATCCACCGCCAGACTGAGCCGTTTGCCATTGTCGAGTTGGGGCTTGAAGCTCGCGATAGCCAGTTTGTGCGGTGGTGCTAGTCGCACTCATCGTAACGGAAGCGTCTATGCCGCTCTGAAAGACGGCCAGCAAACGATAGACGACATTCGTTCCATTATGGTGTTTCGGCGGGTCGTAAATCTCTAAGATTATATTGTTAGAGGGGCTAATAGTAATTGCTCGGATAGCGCCTGGCTCGATAAATGGGGCAGGGGCGTCTGTGTCGTTGTATTTGCATGGATTGCCGGTCCCCGCACAGCCATACAGCGATATCACATCGGGGGTGTTGTCTGTGATAACCTCATAGCGAAGGAGCGTGTAATATCGGTTTCCTGTCACGGTAGCGCTAGGGGCGCTTGTACTTGCGGACGCCGTCTGATGGGCAACAACCCAATACTGGTGTGGTGGACCGACGGCATGTCCAACGTCCGTCCAGGTCAATTGAACTTGCAGAACCTGGTTTTTAGACGCAGTGAATGAGGGGCTTTTTGCGGCCAGATCGGGAGCGGTTGCGGTTGTGTCCAAATACTCGTTTCCTACAATACCGGTCTGGAGAGCAGCCTGCTTGTCGCTACGAAAAACCGAATAGCTGTCGGCACCGGCAACGGGTTTCCATGAGATAATCACCCCGTGGGCCTGGTTGTTTGAGGCGACAACCTGGGTCGGCGCGACGAGTGTTGAGCGTCGACCGCTGACCGTGGGCGACATGATCGATGTTGCACCTTCGGCGCTGACTTCCAGATAATAATGTCTAAGCGCTCCGTTTATCGGTGCGCTTGCGTCCTCGTAACGGAGCGTAGTTGCGCCCGCTAACTTCTGAAAACTACCGGCTTCGCCGCTGTCTGAGTACATCCACTGATAGGTAAAGCCGCCGGTTATCAGGCTACCATTCGCGACGTTAGACGGCTCACTTTCCGCGTCCTGGTAAACTGCAGTGACGGAATAAAAATGCGCCTTGGGCTGCGTGGCGAGTTCAGGGTTGCCGCTGTTTAATAGTACATAATCGCTGAGATTGTTGCTGGCTGTCGGATTACTGCTCTGGGCAAAGCTTAACGTCGCGCCGACGGCGGACTTGTCGTTGATCGTTATTTGATCGGATCCGTTCAGATCGTCATCCAGTTCTACGAGGTGCACTTCGTCTCGGAAAACTTTATATCCGCGCGCGCCTTCGGCTGGCGCCCAGCTCAGCACAACGTGCGCGGACTGGTCGTCGCTAGCTTCAAAACGAGCCGGGGCCGGTGCAAAGGAAATAAATGCTTCGTCACGAGAGCGTTGTTTTTCGTCGGCTTTGTCAGCCGTCACAACATAGGCCTGAGCGAAGTGTTTGTGTCCCGGCCAGAGCTTTTCGATATCGAGTTGGATTTCTTTTCCTTCGTCGGCTTTCGTAAGCGCGCCAAGCTCCTTGCATTTTTCGTCTACTTTGGTGCCGGATTCGTCTTTGACTGCCCAACAAAACCCGTGATCGGTCGGTGGGTTTGCGTCGTCAACCGCGGTGATGACGGCGTTTAATATCGCTTTGTCGCCTTCAATACCGGTAGTGGTTTTCATCACAATATAGCTGGTCGGACAACCCACGGCGTCATCACAAACCGTTTTATCAGTGCCGTCACACACATACGTGTCGAGTTCGCAAACACCGCATGCGTCGCCAGGTTGATTAGCGAGCTGGGTAGTCCCACCGCAGGCATTTGGGGATGCGTCGGAATCGTTTTGGGACGCGTCGGAATCACTCGCTGGCAGCCACAGTCCATCTTTGCAGACCGCCCCGTCGCGGCCCCGCGTGTTGCCTTCTTCGTCGGCTGAACATTGCTCCTCACTCGGATCAAGCGAGGGCGCCTCGATGTCGCACGCTACGAATAAAAGACCTGCTACAATACAGAAAAAAGTGGAACGTGAGCATCGTCGAAACATCGTAAACCTCTGTTGCAAGCAGCTCCTGACTGGCAGGAATCTGCATGCTGTCACCGGAAAGATGTCTCATGCTATTTTATTGTTGGGTGAGTGTCAAAATTACAGAACGTGAGCATGGGGTTGGTTGCTCACGAGCTTGCAGCGAAAAATTCAAGATTAATCGAGGCTGGCTAAGTGGTTGAAAAGACGTGTAATAAATTAGGCGTAAAGTTGATTTACTTGTCGTTTATTAATCCCTTAACAGAATTGGTACACATCTTCTCTTGAGCACCATCAGCAAAGTATTTTACTTGATAAAGGTAGATTCTGCCTGGCTGTGCTGTTGCGTCGTTGTATGTGGGTGCCGTGGTTGTTTTAAGTACTTCGAAATTGGTTGGATCGTTGGTAGCACTTCGTTCCCATTGATAGCGAAGAGAGGCGGCCGACTTGTTCCCAGTTACCAGAGTAACAGGACTTTGTCCGGCTGCGTTGATTGTAACCATCCTGTACACGACGTCCGCGCCTCGTGAAACGGACGCGTTCACGGAGTCTAGTTTTACGTAAGAGGCTATATTACCACTCGCTGCGATCGTCCCAGGATTAATGGTCGGACTCGGGGCATCACGATCAAAATAATCATTGACTGTGCCAAGCTTAATGTAGCCGGCATCTCCTATCTTTAACTTATAACCGGTTACTAAATACCGACGTCGTCCTAATTTAGGCGCGCTTTGTGCGCTCTCACCGGATGTGTTTTCTGCAGTGATTCTATAGCGATATTCGGTACCGAGGCGTTCCGGCGGAGTCTCCCAGCTCAACTTCACCTGCGTGGGCGTTTTGGTGACAACGACGGTTGGACTATTCGGAAAAGTCGGTGCAGCGGCGTCTGTGTCGGCATACATTAAGGTCTGACCATCGACCGTTCCGATTTTTATGATTGTATCCTGAGCCTCCAGGCCTACACGGTAAATATTGTAGGTCGTCGCGCCTTTAACCGCCGCCCAGGAGATATTAACGGCGTTTTGAAGATGTCTTGTAGTCTGTGAAATCACGGGTTTTGAGGGCACGGTAACAAATGAAGTTTCATTGCCATGCGTTAAATCGCTCTGTGCTCGTACGTAAGCGCGGAAAAAGTACGTCGTGCCGGATTCTAACCCTTTGGCAGGCATCGAAAAAACACCGGACTGCGAAATAGTGTCGAGTGCTTCGCAGTGGCCAGGCGCAGGAGTTGTGCCAAAACAAAAACCGCGTTCCGTGATGTCCTGACCGCCCAGGGCTGTAATTTCCCCGTTGAGCGTGGCAGAAGTAGCCGTGATGTCGTCGGCCGATAGCGTCTTGATCAGTAGCCCCGTTCCCTTTTTTCTATTTCCGGTAATTCTGTTGGAACTTTTGTTTGCTGCGCCGGGTGCGCTTGCTTCCAGGTAATAATTACGTGATGTGCCGTCGGAGGCTGCATTGAAGTCCCGGTAGTCTGTGGCCTCGTCATCGAGCGCAGTCAATTCTTCGAAACTTATGTCGTTTCCAGGTCTTGAACCCATCCAGCGATACGAAATCTCACCCACTCGGCGTGTACCCTCAGCTTCATGGGACGGCGCACTTGTGGCGTTAGGGTAGACGGCGACGACGGTATAAGCGTGCGGCTCAGGCTCTATCGAGCTCGCTTCGACCGCTTTCAACAGCACATAATCGAAGCTGTCGTTGGTGGGAGCAGGGATCAGATCGGAAAACACAAGCGTACCAAGATCAGCGCTCGTGTCCTCGACAGTCGTCGCGCCGTCTTCAAGAACCTCATCGAAAGCCTCAAGATGCTCGCCATCGCGGTGAACTTCGTAGCGTAGCGCACCTTCTACAGCTTCCCACTGGAGCACAACGTGCGCTGACTCGTCATCACTGGCAGTGAGTTTGGTTGGAGCCGGCGCAAACGACACAAAGTCCTGCGCGCGGGAGCGATGCACTTCGTTTGGATTATCGGCCAATATCAAAAAAGCCTGGGTGTAATAGCGATGACCCGGCAACAGATCTTTAATCTCGAGCTGGATTTTCTTTCCTTCGTCGGCCTTGGTTAGCGCGCCAAGCACCTTGCATTTTTCATCTACGGCTTGACCGCTTTCATCTTTTATCGCCCAACAAAATCCGTGATCTATCGGTGAATCGTCTTCATCGACCGCAACGATAATGGCGTTCAAAGTCGCCTTATCATCTTCAATATCTGTGGCAGCAAGCATTGAAATATAATTGGGTGGACACCCGACAGCATCCTCACACGTCGTCGCATTTACGCCATCACACACAAACTCGCCAAATTCACATGCACCACAGGCACTACCTGGCTCATCGGCGAGTTGCTTCGTTCCACCACAGGCGTTTTGGGAAACGTCAACAAGGTCTCCGACGTCCGAATCCCCCGCCACCAACCACAATCCATCCGTGCAAACCGCACCATCTCGCCCACGCACATTACCTTCTTCGAGCGCTGTACAAGTATCCTCACTCGGCTCGAGCGGAGGCGCCTCAATGTCGCACGCAGTGAGTGCGAAAATCGCCAAAATACAAAAAAATGCTGAATGTGAATATCGTTGAAACACCGTAATCCTCTGCGTAAACAGCTCATGAATGGGACCAGCTACACGCTGTCTCCCAAAAGCGTGCGCACGCTATTTGATTATTGAGCGAGTGTCAAAATACTCATAATCCTACACTTCTCATTATCCCCGACAGTGTTTACTCGTTTGCTCCTGTTGTTGACCATGCTTCGTGACGCCAAAACTATCTTAGAAACCTGATTTGGAAGTCGGCGCAAGTTTATCTGACGACTCGCTCCTCTGATTTTTATTGAACGATTATTTTTATGTGGTTTTGTTTTGGAAAGGGTTGGGGTTTTGTCTTGTGGTGGCAGGAGAACACCCGGTGTGGCCGGTTATGAGGTTAACGGGTGCGTTTGGTTTTGGAGGGGGGTGTGGAGAGGGATGGAGCTTTGTAATAAAAAATCTCTCTGCCTCGTGTGTGTGAACAGGAGGTAGAGAGATTAGAGATATGTTGTATTATTTAGGCTGAAATGCAATTGTTATGATTTGATTAGCTTTTATTGACCTCTTTTTCCTTCGGCAAAGTTTGTAGAAAGTTTGCTTGTTGCGCCTTCTGCAGAAAATTTGACTCTGAAAAATCTAGACTCATCGTTTGGTGGCTCTACTTCATCTTTATATTCCGGCGCTGAAGTAGAGATGAGTATCTCGTAATTACTTGGTGAAGGGCCGGCTGAGCGCTGCCACTCATAACTTAATGCGCCAGCAGATCTAAAGCTTGTTGTCGTGCTTGGTAGGCTGTCACCGGATTGGTTAAATGCAATTAAGGTGTAATTTCTAATAGTGCCTTGCGTTATTTGCGTATCTTGTGTTGTTAGCTTGATGTGGTTTTTGTTATCAGTTGTTGCATTAATGGTTCCAGGCGTAATTGTTGGCTCGTCAGCGGTAGCGTCTTCGTAAGAGTTCATTGTAAGAGAGAATGCAGGAGCATTGTCTAGTTTTAGCCTATATCCAATTACGGACGAACGCCGTTGTCCTTTTTGAGACTCACTCTGAACTCCTTCTCCCGATTGGTTTTCGGCTGTTATTCGATACACATGTTCTGTGCCTAATGTGTCAGGAACATTATTCCAATTTAATTCGACATGGTGAGGCGTACTTGTTGCTGCCAATATTGGCTTTGTAGGAACTGCAGGGGCGTCTGCAGTTGTATCAGCATACGTTAGGGTAGGGCTATTGACTGTGCCAATGTTAGTTGAGCCGCGATAGATGTTGTATTTCGTGGCACCCTTAACGGCCTGCCAGGTAATCTCAACTGCATTTGGGAGGTTATTCGTGGTCTGTGTAATTGTAGGTTTGGCCGGAACCGTCATAAAACTCTGCACATCCCCGTGAAAGGTGCCGCGTGGTGTTTTTACATACGCGCGG
>JBEBSM010000027.1:0-16942 GCA_040394315.1 Lujinxingia vulgaris | reverse complement strand
CCGCAAACCACCCAATCCCCTCTACCCACCACGCCGCAAACCACCCAATCCCCTCAAAACCACCACGCCGCAAACCACCCATCCCCTCCTACCACCACGCCACAAATCCCCGGTCCCAAACGCATCCATATACCAATTTTATGGTTCGCAACGTCCCCACCCCCGGTTTCACCGGGGGCTAGAACAACCGACGCGCTACGCACGGACTTCGTCCGGCTCCGCGGTGCGTGCGATTGAGAATTGCGCGGTTCGAAACGTGGTGAATACCCGGGATTGCGCGGTTTGAAACGTTCCCCCGGTTTCACCGGCGGCTAGAACAACCGATGCGCTACACACGGACGGCATTCGGCTCCACAAATGCACGAGCCGCAAACCACCCAACGCTCACGCCCCCACCACCTCCTCACTCCCCACACCCTCATAAAACTCCAACGCCGGCAAACCGCGCACGATCTCCATCGTCCGCAAACTCACCGTCACAACACGCAAAAACAACTCCAGCGGATACCGCGCATTCCCCATCGTCTCCACCGCCCAGTCGTTCGCATCATTCACAATCCCACTCGCCTTATGCGTCACCACACTCTGACGCTCCACCACCCAATCCAACGCAGGCTTACCATTCACCACATACTCGTAAGCCTTAAGCGGAATCCCCCTCACCGTGATCTTCGAATTATAAATCAACGTCGTCAGATCTTTTTCACGCCCCCGACCACCGTACTTCATCTTCGTAACCCGATAATCCGCATCCCCCAACACCTTCCCACCCGTATCCACCACCGCCGGATACATCGCCACCGTCTCATAATTCAAATGCAACTCCGCCAGCTCCCGCCCCGCCTCCGAAAACCGCCAGAAATCCCCCGCCCCCTTCACCCGCGGAATCCGCGGCAATTCCTTACTCAAATTGTCCGCATAACGCTCCCGATACTCCTCCGAATGCAACAATCCATACACATAATAAAACACATCTTCCTTACCCAACGCCTCCCCAGGATACGCCTCCCGAAAATGCCCCAACCCCTCATCCGTCATCGCATACCGACGTTTTCGACCATTCTCTTCAACCTCTTCGCCAGCCCCCTTCCCAAACATACTTTCCTGCGCGCTTTCCGGTTCTTGCTCCGCTTTTTCGTCATAAAGATACAACGGAAAACACTGACCTTTTTCAATTGTGTCAAATGAAGGGATAGCATCAGTAATCAAAACTGAAAATAATCTTGCTCCAATGCCTGAAACACAAATCATTAAATTTTCTACATTTGTATTAGGAAAAACACGCGGGATTTGGCTAACATCATTATTCATTGCACGACTAAAATAAAGCCATCCAGAGAAAAACGGTCTATATAAACTCTGAACCATACAATTCACATCATGAACATGATGTATTTTACGTCTCAAGTCATTTCTAAGACTTCGATTCCAGCTTATTTTAGTTTCATCTGTATTAACAAAATCTTCTACAGATAAAGTTGTATATGAGCCAATATAACGCTCAACTTCACTATTATAAAAATCGATCATACCGCTTATATTATTAGATACTTTAGATTTAGAAGCATTATAACACCACGCATCACGATTGGTTTTCACACCGCTCGAATAATTCTCAAACAACACCACCGCACTTTTGTCCTTCTTGTCCCCAAGAACAATAAACTCACTGAAAGAATCATCCCGCTGATTAAGCCAATCCCCATGATCATCCGGCGTAATAATCTGCCAGCCACCAGCCGACGAAATACCTTCCACACTCTGAAAAGCCGCAACCTTCTCCAGCTTTTCTTCCGTGCTCAAATAATCGCCAATATCCTTGAAATAGATCTGGCCGTGCTCGGTCGCATCCGGGTTTTTAACAAGCAAAGAAATCGCAATCGGCGCACGACTTCCACTTCCAAAAACATTGTCACGTTCTTTTCGGCGTTGCTCGCCCGCAGTTCGCGCATTACCCCGCAAATGAAAGATATAAAGCGTCGAAAACTCTTCAGCCAGGCTTTTACGCAAGCCATCAGCCGTACTAGCTTCCAAAAATCCCGCATTCGTCACAAACCCAATCACACCACTGTCGCCCACACGATCACTCGCCCACCGAATCGCGCGGATATAACTGTCATACAATGCATTCTTATTAGTCGCAGTCGATCGCTCCGCATACGTCGTCCGAATCCGCTGGTCCAACCCCGGATACGCAACGTTGGCATTATTATCGTTCGCACTCGTCTGCCCCGCAGAATACGGCGGATTCCCCACAATCACCCGAATATCCAACGCCTTTTGACGCTTACGCCGCGCGCTATTATCCACCAGCAGCGCATTGATCATGTCTTCCGATTCATACATCTGAAACGTATCCGTCAGACAAATCCCCTCGAACGGCACATAATCCCCGCCAGCCAAACTATGATAAACCGCTTCGATGTTGATCGCCGCAATATAATACGCCAGCAAAACCAACTCGTTTGCATGAATCTCATGTTTGTATTTATGCGTAAGCTGCTCGGGCGTAATAAGACCACTTTGCAATAGACGCGTAATAAACGTTCCCGTCCCCGTAAACGGATCAATGATATGAACGTTTTTACTACCAAGCGTCTGCCCAAACTCCGCCTTCAAAATATCGTTCACACTATGAATGATAAAATCGACGACCTCCACCGGCGTATACACAATCCCCAGCCGTTCGGTCATACGCGGAAAAGCATTCCGGAAAAACTTATCGTACAACTCCACAATAATCTTTTGTTTACCGGTCGCGTTATCAATCCCAGCCGCGCGCAGTTTTACACTGTCATAAAACGCCTGCAACGTATCCGCTTCTTTACCAATATGATGTTCCTGCAAAGCATCGAGCACACCCTGCATCGCCTGCGACATCGGATTATGTTTCGCAAAACTATAATCCTCAAAAAGCGCTTCAAACACCGGTTTCGTGATCAGATGTTGGGCGAGCATTTCGATAATTTCGGAATCCCCAATGCTGTCGTTTAGATCATCGCGTAACTCCGCCGCGAAATGCGCAAACGCCGCACGTTCCGCCACATTCTTCTCGTCCTCCACGATCGCCGTAATGCGGCTGATATGCGTATTCGCAATCTTCGCAATATCGTTCGCCCAATCCTCCCAATGATGACGATTCCCAACCTTCTCCACGAGCTTTGCATAAATCGCACGCTCGATCTCACCGATTTCAAACTCAAGTATTTGCTGCTTGGGCCCCTCAATCCCACCCGCAGAAACACCCGGCGCCTCCCCGATCGAACGCCCACCCTTCGCCGCCTTACCAGCCTTTTCTTTCCCCGTCGGCGGCGCATCACTCCGACGCTGGATCTTGTCCGTAATCGCAATGACTTCCATCTTGGATGGATCTTTTCCAATCAAATCCAGCTTATTGACCATCGCATCAAAACGATCGTCATGAGAACGAAGCGCCTGCAACACTTGCCACACAACCTGGTACGTCTTGTTGTCATTCAACGCTTCATGCGCCTCCATCCCCGCCGGAATCACGACCGGAAGCACGACATACCCAAGCCTTTTCCCCGGCGCGTTACGCATCACGCGCCCGACCGACTGAACCACATCCACCTGTGAATTACGCGGCGTCAAAAACAACACCGCATCCAACGCCGGCACATCCACACCTTCCGACAAACACCGCACATTGCTCAAAATCCTACACGTCCCCTCCTCCGTTTCCGCCTTCAACCAGTTCAACTTCTCTTCTTTCTGACTGGCATTCATACTGCCATCCACATGCTCCGCTTCGCAGAACAGCTCCGGCATGGTCTCATCCTCCTCATGAGACTCCTGATACGCCTCCACAACCGCCTGAAACATGCTCGCAATATGCTTGGAACTCACCCGATGCGTTTTCCCACCCGTTTTGCGCTCGATCACCTGACAAAAAGCCACCGCCCGCTTCATCGGATCTGCATCATCCCGCAAATCGTTCTCAAGCCCCTGTTTGGAAAGCGCCTTCCAACAACCAATAATCCGCGCCGCGTCATCAACCTTGAGCTGATTGTTCTCGTCCGCCAACAAACCCTGAATCCGCCGGTTCACATGCTCTTCTTCCACCGCCAGCACAATGACTTTGTAATCGACCAAAAGCCCGCGCTTCACCGCTTCCGAAAACGTAATCGTATGAAACACTTTTCCGAACTGCTCTTCGTCATCCATCGAATAGAGCACAACATCATCGCGCTCAGCCGTGGCCTTGGCAAAGTCACCATAAATGCGCGGCGTGGCCGTCATATACAAACGCTTTTGCGCCCGCACAAACCCCTGATCGTGCACGCTCACAAACGCACTCGCGTCCTCCCCGTCAAAAGTCGCGCCGGTGGTTCGATGTGCTTCATCACAGATAATCAGATCAAACGGCGCCAACCCGTGCTCTTTTTGCGCCTCACTAATTACCTCGATCGAGTGATACGTGCTGAACACAACATTCATATGTTCACGGTCATAACGCTGCGCCATCGTCTCCGCCAACCGATGCGCATTCGTCGTCGCCGGAAAACGCAGCTCATGCGTAAACGTTTGCACAACGTCATCGTCCTGCTTACGCTTTTTCCCCACATCGCTATCCGAACAAACCGCAAAACTATGCAACGGCAACGCACTTTCCTGCGTCCACTCCGTCAGCGTCTGCGAAAGCAAGGAAAGGCTCGGCACCAGAAACAACACCCGACCACCCGCCCCCGCAACCTGCTCCGCAATCTTCAAACTCGTAAACGTCTTCCCCGTCCCACAGGCCATGATCAGCTTGCCCCGATCCTCCTCCTTGAACCCCAGAATTACCTGCTTTAACGCCGTGGACTGATGCTCACGCAACGTTTTCTGCGCCTTGAGCACAACCTCACTCTTCCCAGGCTGATACTTACTCCACTCAATCTGACTGTCTTCCAACGCATTGAGATCGATTTTTGTGCACGGCGGCTGCTGGTCGCGCAGCGCATCCTCCGCATGCTCACTCCACCGATTGGTCGTCGCAATAATGATCCGATGCGTAAACGGCTTTTTCCCCGAAGCCGTAAAAAAGCTATCGATATCACTCTTCTGAAGCCGATAATCCTCCGCATACAACTTGCACTGAATCGCATGATACTCACCCGTCCCAGCCGTACGCGCCACCAGATCGATCCCCGCATCCCGCCGATCAATCCCCTGCAAACTCGCCCAATCCCCGTAAGTCCACACGTCACTATATAAATCACGATACGCGGGTTCCTTACGCAAAAACGCCAGTGTCAACTCTTCGAAATACGTCCCCTTCTCCCGCTCACTAACCGCTGCACTGCGAAAAGAATCCAATAACGTAGATAACGCTGACATATCCTGCACCCTTGTTGTCATGAATTTTACGGTAATTTCTGCCCTAAAACAGCGCCGCGACCATACCCGCACTTGATCCGGCTACGCAACCCCGCCGTATTTACAGCACCCCCCCAACCCCAAATATCCCCCACGGCCCACCCCAGCCGGCCCGCGGTTCGCCCCCCCAACCACAACAACCGCCCGGCGGCCTACACCAGGCCTGGGGCGGTTTCCTAGCACCTAGATCTACACAGTCACAGTCACTACAAATCCACTCCGCCTACGCATCCACACCTACGCATCCGCACCCACCGGACCATCAAAAAGCGCACCGTCCCCGGCCGGCTGCTCAGAACCCTCCGACTTCTCGTCAGCCTCTTTTTCATCCTCTGGCCCGACCGTCCCCGACGAACGTGCAATCGTCGGACGCACACGCCGCGCCAACTCATCCTCGCCGGCCATGCGGTAGATGTTCTCCATCAAGCCCGCGACCACGTGATACACACGTGTCCATTCTTCCAACTTCCGATCACGCAAAATCAACAAGTCTTCAGCCTTGCGATCCTCGTTCTTCAACATCATCAGCTTTTCCTGAAGTGCACGATACGGCCCCTCAATCTGAGCCGCCATATCTGCCGTTGAAATCGCAAAGCCCATCACATCATAGGTCAGGTTGGACTCCTGCAAGTTCTCCAATACGTTCCGCCCAAAAACCTCAACCTCCCTCGGCACACGCGAAATCACACCATCCAACCCGAACCGAGGTGCCAACCCCGGATCGATCGATTCCAACAACGAGCGCACGCGAACCAAAACTTCCACCAACACCGCCATCCGCTTATCTCGCTCCGTACGATGCGTCGGATCATCAGCACGCTCACGCGCAAGCTCCATCTCCGCTACCCATAACCCCTCCGTCACCTTATCCAATGCACTGGCTTGCCCGATCATGAACCGACCCCAATCGTCTTCACTCAACGCCATCAATCCCGCCAAAAGCACAACCAAACGATTTTTGTGCACATGGATTGACGACACAATCCAACGACCCCAATCCACACGATTGACAACGGTTTTCCCAACCTTGTTACTCATCACACCCTCCTATGACAAGAGATAAAACTACGACTCCCCAGAGCGCACCCCATTACAAACGTACTACGTGCATACCCCACAGCTTAGCCATCTCAAGCGCTTTGGAAAAGCCCCAAATGGCAAATAAAACGACAATTATACCGGCGCACGCGTTTTATAAATAAAAAACATGCCAACCACACTAGTGCACGCGTTTTATAAATAAAAAAGACATTAACCACCCTGGTTGACGCGACTTTTCCGATCAACATCACCCCAACCACACTCGTTAACGCGACTTTTCCGATCAACATCGCCCCAACAACACTCGTTGACGCGTTTTTTGATTTTTCAAAATCCAATATCGCACCAACCCCCCTGGTTGACGCGTTATATAAATAAAAAACGCTTCCACCACCATCGCGCACCCGTTTTTTAAATAAAAAACGCTTCCACCACACAACAAAAAACGGGCCTCTCTCATCAGAAAGGCCCGTTTCATAGAAATATAATAAACAGTGCACGGGGCGGGATTCGAACCCACGACTTTTGGCTTCGGAATACTGCGCGAACCACAGAAAAACGACGTAACCCCTTGATACTTGGCGACACACACTGAACATCTAACCACCTAAATCCGACTCGCGACCGGGGCTGCAACAACCCAACTGGTGACCTCAGTGGTGACCAATAATCAAATAGTGGTGACTAAACTGAAAAAACAACAAACTTACAGAAAACTGTTGACGTAAGTTTATTATCTGTTAATATGTTTCTTGTTGGGCAGGGAGCTCAACCCGACCGGGCGGGTCCCGGGTCTTTGAAAAGTGAATAGGAGAGCAAGATGTTCGAAGTCCAGATTCTGGTTCCGAGCTACGACAATGACAACAACCGTTTCGAAAGTGAGGTTTTCCAGCAATGGGAAACGAAACTCATCGAAACCTTCGGTGGATACTCCCGGTATCCGGGAATCGTCGAAGGTGGTTGGGCAGACGGCGGAAAGGTTTACCGCGACGAAATGCGAGTTTACGGACTCGCAATCAGCGGGCTCATCGATGGTCAAAAGGTCATCGAAACCACCAAGTTTGCACAGACCCTCTTCAAGCAAGAGGCAATGTTCATCCGGTATCTCGGACAGACTGAATTCGTGAGCTAAGCGCTCAAGCCCCGGGGAAACCCGGGGCGATACATTGCTCTTCTAGTCCCCTGCCAGCCGTGTGGAGGCGTTATGCAGACCTACAAATTATTATCCGGCGAAACGATTACTTATGAATCGTCGCCATTCTTAACCCGCGTTCGTGACGCTGCCGCCGATCCGGGTGTATCTCCGGACGAATTGCTCGATCTTATTTACAGCGAACAAAACCCGATCTTGAAGTCCGGCGTTTTACCGGGGCGAGGGGTGGTTACGCGTGCCGCTTTTGAGAATCCGATTTATCACATTATGTTGGACCTTCTGGAACAAAAGCGCCTACAGCAAGGTGCACTTGATCAGGAAGTGTCCTCTGACGCTCAATTCACAATGACCGTAGGCGAGGCTGCCGCGGCGCTTGGAATCTCTGAGAGTGCAGTCAGGCAGGCGATTTATGCGAAAAACCTGGCTGCCCGGAAAATCAAAAACGCCTGGCGAATTTATCCGGCCGGCGTGGAAGCATACAAGGTAGGCAATCAGGGGCCTGCGCCCGAACGCCTGTTGCAGATTCGACTTGGTGCGGTCGATGGCCTTAGCTGCAAGGTTAAGTCCGTAGAGCAGCTTTCTGACAAGGTCAAAGACGCCGGCGTGACAACCGGAACGCTTACTTGTTGGCGACGAATTGCGGTCATCATCGGCGGTTCATCGGTGGAGAAAGTACCGGGTCAAAAAGGCTACACGTTTTGGGATCTTACGATCGGCGATTACGGCGCGGAAAATGAGTCTATCGAGCATGACCCGTTTTACGTGCGCGGGCCGTTTCGGGTGGTGCGAAAAATCGAGCACTCGCGCGAGGCGGTGGAGGCGTTTAAGTCGTTTGCGCCGCAATGAGGGCTACATCAACTCTTGCATTCCTGCGAGGTAAAGGCGGTAGATCTCCTCGTCGGAAAGCACTGCATCCGTAGCAAACACGTTCCAGATGATCGTATTGGGTGCGTTCAAGCCGATTGTGAATGGCAAATGGCTTGGCCCTACGCCAGCGTGCGGGCTAGGCTCTCTGGACTGCCCAAGAATCCCCTGCATGTAATAGTCGATTCCCGCGGCGGTTCCACTCAATACATAAAACCTAGGCTTTACGCCGTTGAACGTAATCGACGGCGTAAAGCGTACGTATGCGCCTGGTGCCGAAACAATATCACTGTAAGGCCGCCCACTGGAATCAAACACCCGCACTCCCGTCCTTGCTGCGGCATCGGTCGTTCCCGCTATTAGGCTAAGGCTTGCATTGCCCGGCGAAAGAAACCACCCGGCAAGCGTGAAAATCTGCTCTCTGTGCAGGTACGCGAAATCTTCTTCCGTGCCGTACATCGCAGATGAACCCACGCCGCCAAACTGCGCCGCCATCCGCGCCCCCATCGGCACAAACTCCACGAGATTAGAATGTACCAACGGCAACCTACCCCCATCCTCCTCCAGGCTCCCATCAAGCGCCCAGCTCGCCCAGTGCTGCGGCTGGTGCTGCACGCGCAGCGATTCCAGAATCTGCTGGAACTGCCGCTGTTGCCGAACCCCTCCCGCATACCACCCGTCCACGATCGGGCCCGCAAGCCTGGGCACGCTCGCCGTGATTTGCTCCTCCAGCGTCACCCGGCCGCGCAAGCTCTCAACCCGCTGTACTTTTGCAGTGATTTTACAGGTCATTGAAAGCGCTCCGCTTGATGGTGATCGTCTCGTCCACGACCGTGCGCACCAGACCGGTCGGCAAGATGACGCGTACTTCTTGCGTGTACGCGTCCGGCTTTTGATTCGTGTCCGTCGTGGTGAGCTGCACGCGCACGACGCCCGGCGAGACTATGGTGGCCTCGATATCGAGCACGTAAGCGCCGCCGATGCGCGGGGTCATGCGCCAGAGTACTGCGGCGCCCGTGAGGTCGAGTAGTGCGCCGGCGTCGTCTCGGATCTCGATTTGGATTGGCAATGCTTCGCCCTGGTAAATAGTGATCATCGGATTACCTCACCAGCATAAAAACAACGACCGTGGTTACGACGCCGGCGGCCGCACCGGCGCCGAACCAGACCAGCCTGGACGGTGCGCGATCCGCAGCCTCCTGCGCGGCTTCGGCTTTCTTCTGCCAGTCCAACAGCTCCTCGCGCTCTTTCGTGTAGAGGTAGCGCAACTCCTCGCGCGCGCCCACGGCTTCATCCCGCTGCCGGCGGACTATCGAAGCCTGGTCTGCGAGGTCATCGAACGCCTGCACCTTGCGCTTGCACTCCTCCGCGGCCGTGCGGTTGATGCAGACCGTCCCCGGTTCACTGGCCTCCGCCGAGGTTGCGATTGATCCAATCAGCAAGATCGTTATCAGAATCAGGACTTGCACCAGGGCTATCCGCGGATTTGGTGATTTCATCGATGCGATCGACATAGGTTTCTCTCTGTGGGTGTGAAGTAGCCTGTGAAGCCGGCGGCTTTGTGGTCGTGAAACGCCGGCCGAAAAAAAAGCCGGCGAGTAGGCCGGCGATTGCGATGATGGTGCTTATGATGGTCATTTCTCACACCTTCCGGTGTCCAGGCGAATAAGCTGGAAAAGGGCGTTTGCGGTCGCGGCCAATATCAATATCGCGAACCCGGTTTTAACGATCAGAAATAAGATCATTTCTCCCCCATCTTATCGAGCTTGTCCTCAATCCTTGCGAGCTGTGTGCGAATGCCGCGCATCTCGACCTCGAGGACGATCACGTTTGCCTTGCCGTCCTCCAGTGCTTTGATTCGCGCAGCGTGGTCGGATACCCGAACAGCCTGCGCGGCCGCTTGCTTGTCCATCAGCAAGACCTGTGCACTTGATTTTTCATCAATCCGGGCTATGGCAACGGCCGTCGATAGGTAGCTGGTCGCCATTCCGACCACGACCGCCACAATCACCGGCGCCAAGATTCTTTTCATCCAGTCAGTCGGTTCACTCGTCATCTGGCACCTCCTTTTTCGTGGCGTCGCGCAAATGGTCCAATCTCTCGTCTTTCCCGCGAATGGTCTGCCGGTGAACCGAATGACTCAGCGCAGCAACGCCGGCCGACCCGATGCCGAAGAATGCACCGTGCAGCGTAGGCCACCCAAACGACTCCGCCAGCACCGCGCCAGACAGCGCGCCAATCACCGCAGGCATGAGCGGCAGGGCGCGCACGTAGATCGCATGACGATCAAACCCGTTCGCCTTTGCCAGCGTCTTTATCATCTGGATGAGTGCGTAAATCGACGCACTCCACAAGATATACATCTCGTAGTTTAGCATGACGCACCTCCAACAAAATGGCGCTCGTCGAGGCGGTATACGCGTTGAACTTCTTTAGTGGTTCGCCGCCGGCGGACAACCCCGCGACCGGATTTGCCGTTCGAAAGTTGCCCGTCAGTGTTCGCCTCGACCGTCTTCAAAACGTGACCATCGACCTCCACGACAAGCGCGAAGTGGGTGCCGTAGCTTTTGGAGCGGCCGACGGTGATGATGTCGCCTGGCAAAATATGTTTAGCCTTGATTGCGGCCGGCGCTGGAACGCCCGTTTTCGCCCACTGCGCAGACGACTGCATGCGTCGGGTTGACGGAAGGCAGAAGTACCCGATGTCCGGCTTGATTAAGCCTGCGCCGGCCGCGGCTATAAACAGCCCGCAGTATTGGCCCCGATCACCCTCCCGTTTTGAATCGTCGAAAATGCCGCCCGTCGACACGTCCTGCAAAAGATGCGTGTTCCAGTAAGATGCACTTTTCGACGAGCGGTTCCCCGTGAAAAAGTCCGTGATGCGCCGGCGACCGGCTTCCGTGGTTACGTCGACGTTCTCCGCCCAAATGGCCAACGCGTTTTTGACTAGCTGTTCTCGCATGGTGCCTCCAAGAAATGAAAAAGCCCCCCGGTTGGGAGGCTTTGAAAAGATTGTTTTTGTTACTCGAGGCTACCAACAGCCCAATATTGAACGGCGCCACGTGCGCACCTGGTCGACCTCTACGCGCGTGAAATCTCCGGTGGCCACGTACGGCATTGCTATTCGTGCCGTGCCGTATGCCGAGCCAGCGTAGTTTCGGTTCAAGAACCACGGTGTCGTGTCGTCGCTGATTGCACGCGACAGGCCCGTGGAGACTGGAGAATTGGCCTCATTTACGAACAACTGAATCTCGGTCGTAGAATACCGCCACCACAGAACAACATCATGCCATACGTCAGACGTAAGGCCGGCCAACTGGACCGTTCGCGTGGCCGTGCCCAGCCTCAAGTTCGCGTAGACCGTGCTGTTGCGGGTGTAGATGTAGACGGATGGAAACGCCCCGTTGCCTTGCTTTGAGAGTACCGGCCTATCGACCGCTGCTGACGAATACGGTCGTATTGCAACCGCGACAACGAGCCCGACTACATCAAAGCCGAGTTTCGTTGGCCCGGTTACTAAGCTGGTTGCACCAGACAAAACACTACGAACGCCGTGTGCAAGGTCCGGTTCACTGGATAGTTGCGGTGCTGTTGCTACAACCCCGGTGAACTGAACGCCCAATCCGTCATTTTCCCAGGCGAGAACCTTGTTGGTAGTCAGGCTAGAATCATTATCCACTACGGACGGCACGCCCCACAAATGAACAGATAGAGACGACTCTGAAATGTATCGATGCTCGTGGATGTGCAGCGTGTTTATGACCAACTCAGTAGTGCTATATCTTGCCCTGAACCGTACCTGATACCCGTCCGCAAAGGTGGCCAAGTTCAACGGCAGCATGAAGGTCGTAGCGCCAATCGAGTTGACGGACGCGGCCGGTGAGATCGTGATAATCTGTGTGAAGTCTGCAACGTCGCTCGCAGATTTCCCGTAACCCAACTTGTGCAGCGCGACTTCAATCTCTCCAGCACCAGCACAGTGTGCTGTAACAGTAACCGCGTAATACTGGGTCAACGGATCAGGCAGCTCATTATAGGCGTCTACCTCTTCTCGTTTCGGCCGGAATGCCGGCGAAAACTGGTCTAAGTCATTTACGCCTGGCTCGTCGTTATTCACGACACTCCACGTTGGTGACCAGATGGAACAGTTGATAACTGCCGACCAGGTCAATCCGCCACGCGCCCACAAGGTGTTTTGACTGGCAACCATCGCCCGTAAGTCCGGGCTCACGATCGGCTGTCCAGGCAAAAACGCTGTGTGCTGGGGTGGTGACGTGTTTTCTAATATCTCAATCATTCGGCCCCCCAAACGGTGCAACCCGTGATCTTCGCTGCCATAAGGGAACGCGCAGGACGGCCAGCATGGCCAGGCTCAGACGGTTCAACCGGTTCACCCAACCAGTGTGGGTAATCGGAAAGCGCTGGTGGTCCGCCGTACAGCCCGTGATGGACATTGACCTCGACTAACACCTCAACGGGCTGCGTCCAGTCAAAGGAATCTCGAAGGCTGGATATGTCGTAAGAGCATGAATGTTGCTCCAGCTGAGGTAAGTATTCCTCCAGCACCATGCCCTCACGGGATAATAACCCCGTGCTCTTGTTGGCCGTTGTATCCAGATTCTCAAACGACAGCATCCTCAAATAATGAGCGCCCATCCGGTTTATAAGCGTGTACGTTAGCGGCTCATATCGGTCCGCAAAATCGTGCAGGCTAGCCCCTTGCTTTAGCGACACAGAAACCACCACATACCCGGTGACGCTCTTGTCCATCGTCTCCTGTGCTACTTCAGCCTCCTGATAGAGCGACCTGTAATAGCCGATCATGGATAGCGCCACGTCCACCGTTCTGGGTACTCGAGCCGGAATCACGGCGATGGACGCAACGTGTGAGTCCTTGCCACCAAATACAGCCGGATGCAGGCGCATATACTTCCGGTCATTCCATGCCGCGTCATTCCAGATGTTTGGCGTGGTGCTAAGTTCAGGCGTGTAATATCCGGCATGATCTGCACCAAGCAGCATCTTGCGACGGCACAAGCCCTGTAAATCCTCGGCGAGCGTCAGCGCCATGTCCGACGCTGGTGATCGCTGTGATTGATAGAGCGTTGTGGCCGTGGAATCTGCTGCATACTCTTCTTCGACTTCAAACGTCCGAAACTGAAACCAGCTCGCGTATGATAGTTTGACCTTCATTGCTTCCGATTCAGCGTCCGCGGTAGGTGGCCAGATATACATTTGGCGCTTGTTTGTCCCGGCGGCTACATGGTCGACCATGCCCAAAATCTTGTCGTCAAATGCGACCAGCAAACTTGCGGTACTTTCTGATGTGTTCCCAGCTGGTGCGTTTACTGCAACGCCCTGATCGTACATGTCGGCCGTCACCCAGACGCGGTCCTGTCGACGAGTCGAAAAGTCCGTATTGATTGGTGTCGTAGCGACTATGCCAATGTCCACGGCAGACCAAGAGCGGTTTGGAATCTCGGTCTTGATCTCCAGCAAAAGGATATCGAACACGCCGTCGATGCCTTCGCCCAGGTCATACGTCCACTCGACATACTGCCAGCCAAACCTCGAGTATCCGGATGGTGTAACGCGAACGGGTTGAACCGCCACTGCATCCGACGGTTCACGCCCCAAAAGGCGTGCGCGCAAATATCCAGCCCAGCCTGTATCTGGCACGCTTTCACCAGTGTCATTCCCGGCACCCAGCCGAACGAACGCACGCAACGTCAATCTGCGAAGCCCTCGACCGACATACCAGGGAATCTGCAATACCGACGACCAGCCTGTAACGCTGACAAACGGCCGTTCGTGCAAGTGTGCATCTGCCGTATTGCTCTGCGAACGAAACGACACTACGCCGTGATTGCCTCGATTCATCCGAAGCCAGCGGTTGTTTGAGTCGATTCTCTCAAGCATATCTGTGGCATAAGATTCTTCAGGTATAGACGGCTTGCTGTCGATTTTCACAAAATCACTCATCACGTGTACCTGTCTAAAATATCGTCTGACTCGCCAGCCGTGCCGATGTACGCAAACCGGCGATTACGAATGGCTGCTTTGTAAAAGGTGGAGCCGGGCCAGTTGTCGTTTGAGTAAACCGAGCGGGGGGAAAGCCGTATATGCAGGCCGTGCGAAATCGCTGCGCTGTGGTCTTGTCCGTCTTTTAAGATTGAACCAGAAAACTGCAATGTCCGCGCAGACTCATCAATTGCTGTGATTTCCAAATCTTTGGCTGCCCACAAATATGGACGTCCTCGCGTTGTCCACACGCGCACTTGGTCGCCCACCATGAATCCGGTCGTGTCGTACATTGACCGGTAATCTGCCGTTAAGACAGCCCTCGGTGGAAAACTGCCCGTGTAGGACTCGATTCTACCCGCCGGCGCAATCACCCTCGCCGCGCGACCTCCTCGCTCATAGTTGGTCATCAGGATCTCACAATCCACCATGCGGTCCTGCAATCGAATCGACCGCCCAATCAATATCCCCATGAACAGAATGTCGGAATCTCCCGGCTGTATCCGCTCGCCGTCCGGCCCAAGCATGCCCGTTTCAGGTCCACCCTTGACGATCACCAACGAACCAATCCCCGGAACGCCACCGCCTGACAAACCATCAGTATCTACTATGTCGTGCTCAAGCGGCATGGAACAATGAAGCACCGGCGTTGCGCGTTGTCGCCTGGCCGACTCTGCAATGAAGACGTTCAGCCTCAAACCGCCGTCTGCATTCTCCCGGTAATACAGCGAATAATCGAACTCATAACCGCCGCTGCTCGTGCCGTGGTCGGTTCGGTTTCCGTGCAATGTCCGTGAGACAATCGTGTCCGCCTCAACGTGTGGTAGCTCACCAAACGAAGCAGACAGCGTCCGCACCGACTTCGATACCTGTGCATCCATGTCAATCCGCGTCGGCGTAAGCCATGACCACGAACGTCTGGCGAGCACGTCCACAATCATGTCCACGTTGAATGTCTCCAGCTTGAACAGTCCGATTTTGCCCTCGTGATTCACCGCTGGATACAGCCCGGCCGGAACCAGTAGCTGGTCCTTGATAACGCGCGCGAAATCGAACGAACCGTCATACCCGAGCATCATCTGGTCGATCGTCAACTGACTCGTGGAATCGATCATATCCACCCACGATTCCATATCGAACAACGACGACGGCAGCCCCAGGCCCCACTTGCTGCCCAGAATGTTGAACGTCCGCCCTCCAGGCGGTTGGCGGCCGGTGTCGTCGGAAAGATAGAATGCCAGTGCAACCGCTGCCGGATGCAGGCCGCCGTACAGACCTTCAAACGAGTTGATTGCGACATTTCCGCTCAACTTGCCAAGACGGTCGACGACCAGCACTTCTCGAATATCCGCATCCGCCGGAACCAGACCTTGCTCTCCTCGGATCGAGCCCATGATCGGCCCCCATAGGTTCGAGAAGGTTGAACCTGTGCGCATGGCTTTGACGACCGAATCCCCTACACGCAGGTACGCGTGAGGCAAGTCAGGACGCACCCAATCGATTTGAGTTGGATCACCGATCGGAATCTGGCCGGTCAATTCCGCCCCTTTCCAGCTCAATCGCCGACCGTCTCCCTTGAATGATGTGGGTGAAGCCGCGCCCTTTGCCGTTGTGAGCACAGACATCATCTCGTTTGCGGTAAGCTCGAACACTGTTTGTTGCCGGTCTGTTGCCAGCTCAACCAGCAGACCACGCCAGATAGGTTGTGGCGCAGTGGTCCCGCGCACAAACAACCACAGCGTCACCACCCGGTTCTCGAGGTATGGCAATCGGTCGTAGATGTTCGTGCCTGGTGGGTGGCCAGTGGTCGGCTCAGCAGTGCCTGCGACTCCTCGAGTCAAAACGAAATAGCTGGACGACGCCGTGAGAACAACGACGTCTTCAACGTAAACGGTCTCGTCGCCAACAAACAGGTGGGTGTCGATGAACTGAACCAGGTCTGCACGTGGCAGATTGATTTCAAGTCCATGACCACCGCCCTGATCTTGTGACACTCTCCCGACCGGATCTTTAGCTGTTGCCCACAGCCGTTTCGCTACGCTCTGTGTGGCTGCTATGCTTACGACAAGCGATGAAAGGTCATACGAGGCTTTGTAAGGGTCGACGTACGAAGCAATGTCACCCGGAATAGCATCAAGCACTGGCTCGAGCGAATAGAAGCCAACCCCAGTCAAGCCTAACGTAGTTGGATCATGTCCGTAATAAAACATGGCCCCAGAGCGCTTGCGAATCCCGGCAGGAGCTGGAACGCCCTCGATATGCACGCCAATGGATAGGTCGTATTGATGCTTCATTGATCGTACTCCGATCCAATAACGCGCAGTGCAAAGCTCACGCGGTAGTATTCTGCGTTGATAGATTCTTGCTCGATGCAGGACTCAAACGAGTCTGCGTACTCACTACCAGCCATACTCGACAGCCGCTCAACACCAGCGTACCCGCCTGCATCACGGTCATGAAAACACAGGATAGGGCGGTACGATG
>JBEBSM010000026.1:0-17200 GCA_040394315.1 Lujinxingia vulgaris | reverse complement strand
CCTTGGTAAGGAAGAGGTCACCGGTTCAAATCCGGTCGAGGGCTCTACCTTTCATAGCCGCCATTGACGTTCCAACACACAGCCATAAGGTGTTGGCTTGTTATTGGCGGCTTGTAAGGATAGAGATAACAGAACAGAAATCCAGCACGCCCACAAAGCGTGTGGGTTGCGCGGGTGTGATACCAGAAATGGATTACGCTACCCATTTAATAACAGATAGAATTAGCATAATAAACTTGGCCAACAGGCCAGAGGAGTTGAGAAATGGCGAAGGCGAAATTCGAACGTAATAAACCCCACGTGAACATCGGAACCATTGGCCACGTTGACCACGGCAAAACCACCCTGACCGCAGCTATCACGCGCGTTCTTTCCGACAAGGGCTGGAGCAAGGCCATTGACTACGACAAGATCGACAAGGCTCCGGAAGAGCGTGAGCGCGGAATCACGATTTCCACCTCGCACGTTGAGTACGAGACAGCGAATCGTCACTACGCACACGTCGATTGCCCAGGTCACGCTGACTACGTCAAGAACATGATCACCGGTGCTGCCCAGATGGACGGCGCGATCCTTGTTGTTTCGGCCGCTGACGGTCCGATGCCACAGACCCGCGAGCACATCCTTCTTGCTCGCCAGGTTGGTGTTCCTTCGATCGTCGTGTTCCTTAACAAAGCCGACATGGTTGACGACGAAGAGCTCCTTGAGCTTGTTGAGATGGAAGTTCGTGAACTTCTTTCCAGCTACGAATATGACGGCGACAACATTCCTGTCGTAGTTGGTTCGGCTCTGCTTGCCCTTGAAGGCAAGTCCGGTCAGTACGCTGACGAAGCAATCCTGAAGTTGATGGATGCTGTCGACAACCACATTCCGATGCCAGAGCGTCAGACGGATCGTCCATTCCTTATGCCTGTTGAGGACGTGTTCTCGATTTCCGGTCGCGGAACGGTTGTTACCGGTCGTATCGAGCGCGGCATCATCAAGGTCGGCGAAGAAATCGAAATCGTTGGTCTGAACGCAAAGAGCGAGAAGTCGGTTGTTACCGGTGTTGAAATGTTCCGTAAGCTTCTTGACCAGGGTCAGGCTGGCGACAACGTCGGTTGCTTGCTCCGCGGTGTGAAGAAAGAAGACATTCAGCGTGGACAGGTTCTGGCCAAGCCAGGTTCGGTACAGCCGCACACGAAGTTCGAAGCTGAAGTTTACATCCTTTCGAAGGAAGAAGGCGGTCGTCACACCCCATTCTTCGCAGGATATCGTCCTCAGTTCTACTTCCGCACAACCGACGTTACCGGTTCGGTTATTCTGGAAGACGGCGTTGAAATGGTTATGCCTGGCGATCGCATCACGATCACCGCAGAGCTTATCATTCCAATCGCAATGGAAGATGGTCTTCGCTTCGCTATTCGCGAAGGTGGACGCACGGTTGGAGCCGGTGTTGTAACCAAGATTTTCGCAAACGCAGCTCCTGCTAAGAAATAATATTGCCTCTTTGAAGGTAATATAGTGGAAAGTGGGCACTTACGGGTGCCCACTTTTCCGCCCTAACTTCAGATAGCATCGTGTAGATCAGTAGCTCAGTTGGTAGAGCAACGGATTCCAAATCCGTCGGTCGGGGGTTCGAGTCCCTCCTGGTCTGTTTCCGATAAGTTCGGAACGTATCACATTACAAGTACAGCTGGCATCGAGCGCGTCGCGACTCGTGCAGCAGGTCAGAACGAGCCATAGTTCATCGTTGTTTGTGTGAGCAGGCTCGTTTCCTAATTACGTCGAGTTGGACCGAATGGACGTATCACGCTTTGTAACTCTTACCTATCTTGGTATCGCCGTCACTGCGTTTGTGATCTTTAATAAAACGCTTAAGTGGATTTGGAGTTCAACAAATTACCTCACGGAATATCCGATTGTGGGTAGTTTTGTGACCTTGACGACAGTTCTTGCAATTGCAGCAACTGGCGCACTTGTTTTCTGGATGTACCGTAATAAAAATCATTATGCGTACATTAGCGAAGTGATCATTGAACTGAAAAAGGTCACCTGGCCTGCGTTCACGGAAACTCGTCGCTCGACGGTCATCGTCATCATTTTCTCGGTTTTGCTCAGCCTGTTTTTGTGGGGCTCGGACCAGATCTGGAAACAGGTGACTGACTTCATTCTTTCTTCAGGAGCGTGAGGGATTGAACAATATGGATCAAGCATCTGCGAAACATTGGTACATCGTCCAGACTTATTCTGGATTCGAAAATAAAGCGAAAGAGTTCCTGGAAGATCGCGTACGTCGCGCCGGGCTTGAGCACGATTTCGAAGAAATTTATATCCCGACAGAAACCATTGTCGAAACGAAAAATGGCAAGCGTCGCGAGCGATCGCGCAAGTTTTACAACGGCTATATTTTCGTTAAAATGAACCTGAACGACAAATCCTGGCATGTTGTGAATGACACGCCTAAGATTGTCGGCTTTTTGGGCGGCAGTACACGCACGCCAAGTCCGGTTCCTGAGCACGAAGTTAAGAAAATTACGACGCTGATTGAGGAAGGAAATCTCAAATCGGCTTCGACGCAGAAATTTGAAAAAGGCGACAAGGTCCGTGTTGCCGAAGGTAACTTCAAAGACTTCACCGGTGTTGTTGAAGAAGTTAACGAAGAAAAAGAGAAGCTGCGCGTGTTTGTTGAGATCTTCGGTCGTCCGACCCTGGTCGATCTCGATTTCACAGCCGTCAGTGCGGTTGAAGAAGAGTAATTTTTAACGTGTTTATGAATTAAACACGCTGAAATATAAGAAACATAAAAAAAATTACGACGGATCAGTTGATCCGTCGTTTTTTTTAGTGTAAGCAATGCCGCCCACCGGATGTGGGCAAAGTTTACGGCAGGAGTTTTGTTGCATCGCTGCTTGATAAACAAAACGCTAAACTGCAAACCGTTCGTTACCATGCAAAAGGTGGCGAACGATTCTTAAGAGGAAGTTCCCATGGCAAAGAAAATTGTAGGACAAATCAAGCTGCAGGTTCCTGCTGGAAAGGCGAATCCATCGCCTCCGGTCGGTCCTGCTCTTGGTCAGCACGGCGTCAACATCATGGAGTTCTGTAAAACGTTCAACGCGCGCACAGCGGATCAGGCCGGAATGATTATTCCTGTCGTGATCACGGTCTATGCTGACCGTTCGTTCGAATTCATTACGAAGACTCCTCCTGCTTCGATTTTGATCAAAAAAGAGCTCGGTCTTAAGTCCGGAAGTGCTGTTCCTAACCGCGATAAGGTTGGAAAACTCACGCTCGACCAGGTTAAAAAGATCGCTGAGATCAAAATGCCTGACCTGAGCACTGATGATATCGACGCAGCGATTCGCACCGTCGCAGGCACCTGCCGTTCGATGGGCGTTGATGTAGAAGGAGTGAACTAATGGCTAAGCACGGGAAAAAATTTACTGCAGCAGCAGAGAAAGTCGAACATCTTAAGCGCTACGATCTTGCGGAAGCTATTGAGATGATCAAAGAGTTGAGCTTTGCGAAATTCGACGAATCCGTCGATCTTGCACTCAACCTGAACGTCAACCCACGTCACGCAGACCAGATGGTTCGTGGTTCCGTTTCGCTGCCACACGGCACGGGTAAGGAAACACGCGTTTTGGTTTTCGCAAAAGGCGAGAAAGCAACGGAAGCTGAAGCAGCCGGTGCAGACTTCGTTGGCGCTGAAGATCTCATGGAGAAAATCAGCGGTGGTTGGACTGATTGGGACGTTACGGTTGCTACGCCGGACATGATGGGCGTTGTCGGTCGCATTGGTCGCTTGCTCGGACCTCGCGGTTTGATGCCGAACCCGAAAGCCGGAACGGTTACGTTCGACGTTGCACGTATCGTTGCTGAGCTTAAAGCCGGTCGTACGGAATTCCGCGTCGACAAGGGCGGAATCATCCACATCGGTGTTGGTCGCGTGAGCTTCTCGAATGACAAGCTTGCCGAAAACATCTCGGCTGTTGCTGAAGCGCTTGGTCGCCTCAAGCCAGCCAGTGCAAAAGCACCGTACTTCAAGAAGATCGCCGTCAGCTCCACGATGGGCCCGGGTATTCGTCTTGATACGTCGTTTGCGCGCGATATGCTTTAATTTGTCGTACTAGCTTGACATTGTGCTTTGATGTTGGCTATACGATGCAGCACTTGGGCGGCAGTGAAATTACTACCGCTTATCAAACATAGAATTAAAATCGATTCGTCGAAGAAGTTGGTAAAGCCATAACAAGCTTTTTAATATCCAACGGAGACGGTTCCCATAGTTTTTCTTTCCTCTGGCCTTCCTAACTCGTTGGGCATCGGAAAATATTGGAACCCTCCACGTCTTCGGCGTTGAGGGTTTTTTTTATTATCGGCAGCCCGTGGTTCTCAATGGAAATTGGAGTCACAAGCGGCTTTTACCCAAGGAGACACCGTGAATCGTACGGAGAAAGAACAAGCCATTGAGGATATCCGTTCGGATCTCGCTCAGGCGAAGTCGGTGATCCTGGCCAGCCACATGGGAATTGACGTCAACACCGTGAATCTTCTGCGCAAGCAGTTTCGCGAGCAAGGCATCAGATACCGCGTGGTCAAGAATACTCTGGCTAAGATCGCTATCAAAGACACGGACATGGAAATTATTTCCGATATGTTCGTCGGTGCCACGGCAATTGCGTACAGCTTTGACGATGCAGTAAGTCCTGCAAAAGTCGTCAAGGATTTCGCAAAAGGTCGCGACAAATTCGTGGTACGTGGTGGATATCTCAGTGGTCAGCGTCTTGCGGAAGCAGACGTTATCCGACTCGCTGAAATGCCCAGCCGCGATGAGCTTCGCTCGCAGGTCCTTGGTCTTATGCAGGCTGTTCCGTCGAAGTTTCTTCGTACGGTCAACGCTGCACCAAGCCAGTTCCTCAGCGTTCTTACCGCACGCAAGCAAGACCTCGAAGAATCCGCGTAATCGGTTTCGTTCACAATTTTATCGATGTTCTGCAATGCAGAACAAACATTTAATCCAGACTAAAATAGTCGGATCTTAAGGAGAAATATCATGGCAGATGTAACCCGCGATCAAGTTGTCGATTTCCTCAGCAGCATGACCATCATCGATCTTGCCGGTCTTGTGACCGAGCTTGAGGAAAAATGGGGCGTCAGCGCAGCATCGGCAGCTCCGATGATGATGGCTGGCCCAGCCGGCGCTGGTGCAGAAGCTGCTGAAGAGAAAACCGAGTTCACGGTTGTTCTTTCCGGCTTCGGCGCTAACAAAATTCAGGTCATCAAGGCTGTTCGCGAAATCACCGGTCTTGGTCTTAAGGACGCAAAAGACCTGGTCGAGAGCGCACCTGCAAACCTCAAAGAGGACGTTGCTAAGGACGAAGCTGAGAAAATGAAAGCAGCTATCGAAGCAGCTGGTGGAACCGCAGAACTGAAATAATTTTTGAATCAACCGGAGCAATTCGGTTGATCTGAAGTTATCAGTACGAAAAACAGCCTTTCAGTAATGAAAGGCTGTTTTTTTGTGTTCATTTTTGGGTGAAACTTCCGAATTTACATCTGCTTCAACATATTTCGTGCCAGCGCGAAGCTCTGGGCCATGATCGTCATCTGCGGATTTGCGCCCAGTGCGCTTGGAAACAGACTGGAGTCGGTGATGTAGAGACCTTCGACATCATGACAACGGCCGTCGAGTGCGCGGGCAACGCTGTTTTTCGGGTCAGCGCCGATTCGGCACGAGCCCATTGGATGGCTGGCGTACATATTCATGTCGGCCGGATCTTCGACCTTTCGAATGTGATCCTGGGCCTGGTTATTGCTGTCGAAAAAGCGAGAGCCGCGCAAAACTGGCATTACGCCAAGTGCGTCGGCGGCAAAGAACATATCGGATACCGTGGCAAGGCCCTTGGAGAGCTTTTGGCGATCGGAATAGCCAATGTGATAGGTGATCTTTGGTCGACCATCGGCGCCACGTTTGATCTGTCCGCTGGAATGATCGCGGATCAACAAACCGCAGGCGGCAACATGTCGAAAATCGCGTATTGCTTCGGTCAGATCCATCACGCCGATCGCTGCGGCCTGGGTAAGAAATGCTTCCGGTGGAACGGAAAACGTTTCGAGCAAGATTTCAGGATCGTCGGGATGGCGAGCGAAATATCCCTGAGTTGCGCCGGACCAGAGTCGGATGTCGTGTTCAAATTTTGCGACGACTGCGGCCGTGGGATGAACGCGAAGGTTTTTGCCGACCATACCGCTGGAATTGGCGAGGTTTTGGCCGAGGAGCAGTAGCGGGGTGTTGACGGCGCCGGCGGCCAGAATGACGCGATCTGCTGTGACCGTGATGTTGGCAATCGTTTCGTCGGTTTCGTCGTCTCGCGTGCGTGCGCGAACGCCGACTGCGCGGCCGTTTTTCATCAGGATTTCTTCGACGCGACTTTCAGCGTACAAAGATCCGCCGGCGCGAAGTACTCTGGGGAGCCAGATAAGGTCGGTGGTGGATTTTCCGCCGGTTGGACAGCCTGTCTGGCAGGTTCCGCAGCCGACGCATCCGGGAGTGCTGCGCGGCATAAAGCTTGCGGAAATTCCGAGTTTTGCAAATCCTCGCTGTGCAACAAACGTGTTTTCACCGGCGATGGCAACGGGTGTGGGTGCTACACCCAGATCGTGCTCGACTTCCTTGTAGAGCGCGTCGCGGTGTTCCTGGCGAAAATGCTCGAGTCCCCAGTCGTTTACCCATTCGTCGAGCACGGTATCGGGACCGCGAAAGCAGATTGCCGAGTTGATCAGTGTTCCGCCGCCAACGCCACGGCCGCTGGTGAGTGGGATGAACGCGTTACCGGTCATGAAGCGTGTGCCGCGATCTTGATACAGATGTTTGGTCGCGAAGGATTGTTTTCGCTTAAACGAACCAAGCGGCCAGAAGCGGCCGTCTTCGATGATGATGACTTTGAGGCCGGCTTCCGCAAGCACCAGGGCTGTGACCATTCCGCCCGGGCCGGAGCCAACGACGACGGCGTCGGCCGTGAGGGAGATGTTTTGACCTTTGCCGCGTCTGGCCAGCGTTTCGGCCGTGTGTAGTGATTGGCCGACGTAGTCTGCTGCTGAAAAATCGATGGGGTTTCTCATTCGTCTGTGCCTCCACAGGAAAATTTGATGCCCGCCGCTCGGAGCACCTGTTGGTTTTCGCAATAGCCGGAGCACATGAGAAACTTAAGAGTTTGAAAGGCGCTGCGCCGCGCGGCGATCGCTGAGCCATCCCAGGCAGCGAGGATTGCCAGCCTGTCGGCGCGATCACGCAGATGAAATCTTCGTAATTTGCCACGGGTTGCGACGGAAACTTCGTCGACCGCGTGAACCAAGAGTCGGATCAGGTTTGCGGATTGTTTATCGACCGTGGATAAATATTCGTCGAAAAATTCTACAATGCCGATTTTGGTGGCGTTGGGCATGCCGTAGCTGTCGCCGGGAAACATAGCGTCCGCAATTGAGGCGACAATCAAACCTTCCTGATGACTGAGCATTTTATAGGATGCAGCCGGCGTTTGGTCCCACCACACCGCGCCCACTCGATATCCGATAGAGCCAATTGCGGCCCCCACTGCGCTGAGGCCAGATAGTTGAATAAATGTTCGGCGTCTCATCATAATTCGGTTATCTCCGGGTCGCGAAATGACTGAATCGCGGGTGTGTTATCTATGAAACCGACCAGTCAGTTTGTTTTATGCCCACCGGGTCGGGTTTGCAAATAGTTACTCCATCCAATCATCAATATGGATCTAAAAGCGGCACGGTACTCGGTTCATTCCCTGCGAAGTCAAGATACGCAAAGAATAAACCGGTTGACTAAGATTTCAACTAGAAAAACAGGTTGTGGTACGCCCAGGCGTATCCGACGCCGATAAGCACGCGAGCGAGCATGACGGAACGTGTTTTCAAACCGAGTTCAAACAAGATAGCACCGGCCAGCGCGATGAGGCCGAAATCTAACAAATAGGTTTTGGTGGCGACGGCAAATCCGGTGGAAACGGTAAAGGGCAACCAGATAGCGAGGCTGAGGATGGTGACCAGGGCAATGCGGATGATGGGCGAACTGTTTTGCAAAATTCTATGCTGGATGAGTCCATGCCAGAAGACCGAATCCAGCGCCTGAATCGCAGCGTACATGCCCATCGCCATGAGGACTGATTTTTCCCAGCCGAGTGGTCGACCAAGAAACGGTGGTTGAAAATGAAGTTGAACAAGCACGGCAACTACGCCGAGCGGAACGAGCACGGCCGCAGCCGTTCGGATAGCGGCAGATATGTTGGGGCGCTCAAAACGTCCCTCTAAGGACGTGTCGGTGAGCAGGGCCGTGGCTGCCAGTGCCAGTGGCGCCCATACGCTCAGTCCGATCCAGGCGCGATCCTGGCCCGACATAAGCAACGCATGGGGAAATTGTAAAAACAGATGGGGAATAGCTGCCAGAAAAATGGCCGAAAATGCAACGATACGCAGCGTTTTGCTTGCACGTGCGTCATCGGAAGATTGTTTGTCTTGAAGCTGGGTCGTCATTGTTTTCTCGACTTCTTTGGGGGGAGCTTTACCCCGTGCATTTGGATTGCATGTTTAATACGTTAAGCATCTATCGCCAGAATTCATTTACTCATGTTGCTATGAGGACTGACCATGATCTCACCTCAACACCTGATAAATACTGGAATTTGCGGACTTTTTTGCGTAACTCTTTTTAGTCTGGCTGCATCGAAAACGCAAAACAAACCGGTGGCGGTTTCACAGCCTGTGTCAATCGGGCAAGATTATACGCTACACATCAAAACCGGCCAAGATATACAGCAGAATTCATCCGCTGTGTGGATTTATGATGTCCGAGAAGTTCGTACGCTGGAAGAGCGCGACGAACAAGCACGCGCTAAACGTGCACAATTTGAAGAGCTTTTCACGCGCTCGACAAACATTTCGGCAGCCGAAAAAAGTCAGGCTGAAGATCCCGGCGCGATTTTAAGACGCGCGAGAAATGCCGTACATCGCGGCATCGACGCCGGAACGGATACGAGTCGCTCGCAAAAATAAACCGGCGATAGAAACCAGATCAAATAGAGGCAGCCGTCTGTGGCACCACGCGAGCCTGGGTGAAACGTCGTCGGCCAACTTCCGGCGGAATTGAGGCGCCGATACAAACGGCCACAGGAATTACGTCGGACTTCACATCGGCTAATGTCTGCTCGATCAATGCCTGACGCGCGCCGAGCGAGACGAAAATGCTGTAATCTGAGGATGCAGCAGCCAATAATCGAGCGCGCTGGATAAGCAGGCTGGCCGACTTCAATTCGCCGCGCGCAAACGCAACATCCGTGCGAAAGATGACCGATAGTAAAAGCGACAATTCGGTGCTGTCTTCCTTCGCCGATGTATCATGCAGGGTATGCAATACCTTACCTTGCGTGTGAAAATTATTGGCGACCAACTGCATGAAAATAATATGCGCGCGAGCCACATAGACGCCGTCGAGAAAGTCGATTTTCTCAGCGAACTTCTCAGCGTCATAGAGTTTCTTATACGCAAGTTCGTCGTTTCCCTGGTCAAACGCGATGTACGCAATTCGAATCAAACAATCGTAGGCCAGGATTCGGCGAGCGGTTTGATGGACTTGGGTATAGATATCGGAAAAGCAATGCCTGGCTTTGTCGTATTGTCCGCTGGCGATGAAAAGATCTCCCAACATAAATTGCAGTCGGAAAAACGATGTCAGATCTCCGCGCGCCTGGCTGTT
The DNA here is from genome assembly GCA_040394315.1 of Lujinxingia vulgaris. GTDB lineage: Bacteria > Myxococcota_A > Bradymonadia > Bradymonadales > Bradymonadaceae > JACCWM01. Next base: position 7,449 of record JBEBSM010000026.1, on the reverse strand, counting down.
CGTGAGCGAATTTGTGGCATAGGTGATCGCTTTGGGGATCTGATCGGTCGCCGCAAGACAGGAGATGATGCCGATATGCCCGCCGTTGAAAAGTCCCTCGTGTTCTTTTTCGAGCGGAACTTTTAAAGCCTGTTCGAAATCCGCGCGCGCCTGCTGATAATTTCCCATGCAGAAGTTGGAATTTGCCAGACTTATCAAGCACTTGGCCAGATCTGTGCGCTTGAGGCTGTTCATCGTCGACGAATATTGATTGAGCTCAATATGGGCAGCGGCGCGACGCAGATACTCGTTGGCTTCCATAAAGCGAGCCTGCTGCACGAGCGATTGTCCAAGATAAAACTCAAGGCGTACGATCATCGAAGGTGTGAGCAGTCCGGGCTTCGTAAACTCAGGATCGTTGAGCTGTTTTGCGTGCGCAAGACCCTGGAGCAAAATCCCTTCGGCGCGCCTGGGCATTTTTAGCATCGACGCGCAGTGGCCCATTTCGGCAATGCACTCAATATAATGACGTGCGGGCCCACTGGTTCGATAAAGCTCGCACGCTTTCTCAAACCACAGCATCGCTTCCGGATACTCGCCGCGTTGCATGGCTGATTCTGCACGCGCGCGCATACGCTCCGGATCGGAGCTGATTTCGATCGATGGCAATCGGATCGTGGAAAACTCCCGAGCCGTTGGTTCATGAGGATCGGAATAGGTGTAAAACTCGGGCATTTCCAATTGGTTAAGCACAGCCGCGGCATCCTGTAAGCGAGCAGCCGGATTTTTTTCGGTGCATGCTTTGACAAGTGCCGCAAAAGGTGTGGATTTCCAGGGAACGGGCAATTCCAGCGCAGGTTCGTTGATCTGGCGTAACATGACGGTCATCGCATCGTCGCTATCGCCATAGGCAGCACGACCGGTGATCATTTCATACGCAATGTGCCCAAGTGCATACACGTCGGCGGCCGGCGTTATGGGTTCGGCCATTGCCTGCTCAGGCGCCATATACAACGGCGTGCCAAAAACAGTGCCGTCCATGGTCAGCGGCGCAAGCGTTCGTGGGCCAGCCTGGCCGAATTCGGCAACCGTTTTGGAAACGCCAAAGTCGAGGACTTTGATCATTTCCCCGTCAGGCGTCTTGGCGATGAATATATTTTCGGGCTTGAGATCACGATGAACCAGCCCAATGCGATGCGCTTCGGCCAGACTTCGACAGGTTTGAGTCAGTACTTTCCAGACATGCCCCAGATCGACGGGCTTCCCGGCCTGGACGTCCGCACTTAGATCGCGGCCGACAAGATATTCCATCGCGATGTAGAACAAACCATCGGAGCTCTGGCCATAATCGTAGAGTTTGATGGTATTGGGATGCGAGAGCCGACTTGCATACAACGCTTCTCGCCGAAAACGCTCGACGATTGATTTGTCCGCAGATGCCTTGGGTTTCAAAACTTTCAGCGCGACCTGGCGGTTCAATTCTTCATGATGTGCAAGGTAAACGAATGAAAACCCACCAGATCCAATACTTTTTATGATGCGGAAGCGTTCTGCAACCAGCTCTCCAGGCTCTAGCCCGGGTACATTTGAGGTCATGGCACTATCAACAATGGTTTGAACACGTAAAAACACCCTTCTGAGGATTCATTCGTACGACAACCGACTGCGGTATTCAATTTTTATTGTACAACAGATTTGTTGACGTATTCCTACCAACAATTGGGATCGCTGGCGATCCCCAATGCGCCTGATTGCCGACGGAGTTTCACATGCAGCTCATAAAGTTGCGCTTGTGCAATCAGAGGGTTACAAGAAGGTCATTTATCCGGTTTTGAATCGGTGCTGAATTTCTCACACGTCGCCCAAGTTTTGTTATGTCATCCACAATTCCTGCCCGTGAACGCCGGTTGAACGCTGCTCGGCTGGTCGGTGCTAATGCTTTTGCCCTGATCGCGCAGCTCGTCGTGCACATGCCGACCGGTTATTTCGGAGCAACCGATGAGCTTACAGAGCTTGGCAGAATGTATGCCATATTCTTACTGATTTCTACCACGCTGGGTGTGCTCGGCCAGATTCGTGGATGGCTGTGGACGACGCGCCTGATCCCGTTGACGCTGGCGATCAATATCGGGCTTTTCGTCGCACCGATGATGGGCAGCCCGATCGTTTCCGGCATGGCGATTTCATGGAATCTGGTGGGCTTATTGGGCTACGTTTTTCCTCGAGAAGCTGCGTCGATGACCATGCGAAAATCGCTCTCGAAGCAGTATCTGGGCGACAAAGCTGCGATTGATTGGCTCGAACTCAATGGCCCCGCGCTGCTACATTTGCTCATAACCTCGTTGATTTTAACGACAACCGTCGTGGGCTACGAATTCAGCGGGCAGTTGCTGGCAATGGTAACCACGCTCAGCCTCAATATTGTCGCACTCGCGCTGAGTGTGCCGATGATGTGGGGCTTATTTCGCCAGGGATATCGCATCGCAATCGCAGTTGCGTTGCCGATCCTGGTGATGGTTTTTTTCCTCGGATCGCCGGCCATCGTACTGCTTTTGCTGGCCTTGTATCAGGGAATTGCGCTGGTCATATTGATCTCTCAATCGCCTGTCGCTGCCGATATTTTCGACTATTTTGTGGGCTATCCCGCGCTGTTATTGCTCGTCGCCTTCGCCGGTTTAAGTCTGATTGGTACACTTTTACTGAGTTTTCCTGCGGCATCGGCCACGGGCGTGCCAGTTTCTGCACTCGATGCGTTTTTTACAGCCACCAGTGCAGCGTGTATAACAGGCTTAAGTGTACTGGATATCTCCAAAGATTTTTCAATCTTCGGGCATGTCATCATCCTGATTTTGATCCAGCTTGGCGGCATGGGGATCATGTCGATCTCGACCTTCGCCATGCTGGTGCTCGGTAGCCGACTCGGTCTTCGTGCAGAACGCGCGCTGGAAGAAGTGCTTGAGCAGCGCGGCTCAAAAAACGCGTATCGACTTACCAGTTTTATCGTCGTTTCCACGCTCAGCATCGAATCGGTCGGTGCAGTTATCCTGTCGTATTGCTTTCGCATGCAGGGCGAACCGTGGCCGACCGCGATCTGGCACGGCGTTTTTCATGCGATTTCGGCGTTTTGCCAGGCTGGTTTTGCCCTGCACAGCGACTCGCTAATGATTTTCCAACAAAATCCGCTCGCACTGATGACATTTTCCGCACTGATCGTACTGGGAAGCCTTGGTTTTATCGTGCTCGCTGCACTTTTGTCCTGGTCGCGCGGAGAATTAAGAAAACCCGGACTCCACGCTCAGGTCGTGCTCATCGTAACATCAGTGTTTTTGGTAACTGGCGTCGTGCTATTCTTGCTCGTTGAATGGAATAGCTCTCTGGCCGGACTTCCGGCGATCGACCGCGTGACAAATGCGATCTTTCAGAGTATTTCCCTGCGATCCGCCGGACTCAATTCCGTGGATATGACACAGGTTCGGCCCGCATCGATGTTGTTTATGATGTTTTTTATGTTCGTCGGTGGCGCACCCGGAAGTACGAGTGGCGGCATCAAAGTCACCACGCTGGCGATATTGATCGCATCGATTCGTGGCATCGCTTCCGGTCAGCCACGCGTTGTTTTGTTTCGTCATCAGATCCCGCAAGATATCGTGTATCGTGCGGCGGCCGTGACAATTATGTCGATCATGATCGGTTTAACACTACTTTTCGTTTTGCTTTTGACCCAGCAGCTGCCCTTTGAAATGCTTGCTTTTGAAGCGATCAGCGCACTTGGCACAGTCGGTCTCTCACTTGGCGCTACCTCGCAGCTCAACGCTTTCGGAAAACTTGCCATTATCCTCGTGATTTTTATCGGACGCGTCGGTCCGCTCGCGCTGGCACTGACGTTGCGTAAGGAAAAACCAGCCAAGATAGGTTACCCTCAAGCAAGAATTCTGATCGGATAACACTGTATTATAGTGTTTTGCAGGCATTTTAAGGAAAATACATGGGACAATTTGCAGTAATCGGCCTTGGACAGTTCGGGATGAGTGTTGCCCGACACCTGTCGCGGATGGGTGAATCCGTGATGGCCGTCGACCTCGACCAGGAACTGGTTGATGATGTCGCGATCGATGTCGACGTCGCTCTGCGCGCCGATGCAACCGATGAGCGTACGCTGGCTGAACTCGAGCTTGAAACGATGTCGTGCGTCGTGGTCGCCTTTGGTGCAGCGTCGCTGGAAGCCTCGGTTTTGACGACCGCACTCTTGCGACAATTGGGCGTTCCACGCGTGGTTGCACGTGCCGTGAGCGATCTGCATGCGCGTGTTTTACGCGCGATTGGCGCCGATGAAGTCATCAATCCCGAAGAAGAAATGGGCCGACGACTGGCCAGCCGATTGTCGCAACCAACCATTCTCGAACAGCTTGATCTTGGCGACAGTAGTCTTGCCGAAGTCGAAGCGCCCGAGGCTTTTTCTGGAAGAACACTCGCAGATCTGAAAATGCGCAATAAATACGGCGTTTCCGTCATGGCTCTTCAAAGAAACGGCCATGTTATTGCAAATCCGCATGGTTCCGAGACGATTCAAAGTGGTGACATCTTAATCGTCGTCGGTGCAGTTGCGTCCATCCGTCGAATTGCTGCGCTGGCCTGAGCTTATGGTTACTTTACGTACACGACTACGAATCGGTTACAGTTATATTATGCTGCTCGTTTTACTGACGGCAGGCAGTGCTGCGGTCGGTTTTTACCAGATCAGCAACGCAATCGATCGTATTTTGAGCGAAAACTTTCGTAGTGTGGACGCCGCCGTACAAATGCTCGAAGCGCTCGAAGACCAAAATACGTTGAGCATGCGTGTTTTGCTCGAGGATAAGCCCCCGATAAGCGAACTTCGAGATGCAGATCAAGTTTTTACCACCGCACTCGATGCTGCGCGCGATAACATCGTGATCGACGGCGAAGTCCAGATCATTGCGCACATTGAATCGAATTATCAGACCTATCTCAAACGCCGCGCACAGATCTTTACCGGTTATCACGAGGAACCCTTCGTGGTTTTCAATACCGAGCTGTTTCCGGATTATCTGCGGATCAAAGAAAGCGTCTTTTCGCTCTTAAACTTAAATCACGCTGCGATCATTGCCGCCGAAAAAAACGCACGCGCAACCGCACTGCAAACCGCCGCATGGCTTGGATTATTAGTGACCGTCGTTTTGATTTCGATGGCCGTTTTAGCACGCATTCTGCAGCGAAAAATCATTTCTAGACTGCAAGACTTGGCCGAAGTCGCCCAGGAAATCGCCGTGGGCAACCATTCCCGGCGATTCGATGCTCGCCAAAACGACGAACTCGGCACCGTTGCACGTCAGCTAAATAGCGCGTTGGATGCGCGTGATGAGCTTCAGGCCGAAATGCGAGGACGCATCAATCAAGAAAAACAGCTTGTGCTCGGCCTGCTGGAAGATTATGGCCGACCAGGATTGTTGATCGGGCTGGATAGCAAGATCATTGCGATCACCGATAGCGTTTCTGAATCGACCAATGTGGCAGCCATTACCTCCTGGCTGAGCGAAAATCGTCGAGATTTACTCGAACAATTCCGCGCGACGGAAACATTAACGAAAATTGAACATCAATTCACCGCCGAACAGATCGCTAAAATCCAACTCCTCACGACCGCGAAAACGCGTCCTGTTGGATGGTTAGTCACCTTTAAGCCGGCCGCAGGTTTTCCTGCTGAATCGTAATCGAATGCAAAGAGAAGGTATGAATACTCCATTTTCTGTCGGTCCGGTTGTTATCGATCCGCCCGTGGTACTGGCGCCGATGGAAGGCGTAACCGATCGTGCTTTTCGCACACTGGTCCGCAGCCTTGGCGGCTGCGGACTGGCTGTCACCGAGTTTGTAAGCTCCGAAGGCCTGACGCGTGAAGTCGAAGCCGCCTGGCGCATGGCCGAAGTTGATCCGAGCGAACATCCCGTCTCGATCCAGATTTACGGCCGAGATCCAGAGCGCATGGCAAAAGCCGCCGAGTATTGTCAGCAGATCGGTGCAGATATCGTCGATATTAACCTCGGCTGTCCCTCAAAAACCGTCACGACAGGCTGCGCCGGATCTGCACTGATGCGCGAACCCGAGCTCAGCGAAGAGATTTTTGCTGCTGTTTTCGAAGCGATTACGATCCCCTTAACCGTAAAAATGCGGCTCGGCTGGAATCACGAGCAACTCAACGCCTGCGACATCGCACAACGCGCCGTTCGGCAGGGCGCGCAGATGATCACCGTCCACGGCCGCACAAAATCCGACGGCTACAAAGGTCATTCACGCTGGGATCTGGTGCGCGACGTCAAGGAATCGATCAACGTTCCCTTACTCGTCAACGGCGACATTATCGGCCCGGATGAAGCACGCCGTGCGCTGGAAATGTCCGGCGCCGACGGCATCATGGTCGGCCGTGGCGTCATGAGCGATCCCTGGACACTCGCCAAAATCACCGCATCCATGCGCGGCGAAGACTTCGTGGAGCCCGACTTAGAAACACGTCGCGCCGCACTCCACGGCTATCTCGATCGCGTCGAAGCCGACGGGTTTTTTGATCGCAAAACAACCATGCGCGTCAAACAAGTGATCGGGTACTTCAGCAAAGGTCTGCACCATGCCGCGCGCCTGCGACGTGGCGTCAACGTCGCTGACCACTTTCTTGATGTGCGAGCGCTCGTCGACGAGTTTTTTCAATACCATCAGGCGCGCGAAACCGATTTCGACCGCGCGATTTAATTGGATGGTGTCTCGTTAAGTTACTGGTAAATCAACGGATTCCATACTCGACCTTCAGTTTCGCAACCATCTTAAAATACACGTCACGCGTGTATTTTTTGTTCAAAATGTGAAATTCCTTCTTCACCAATCCCACGCAACCAAAGCAAAAAACGCATTCGTGGCAATTTTCGCTCAAGATCACATACGAGCACGACGATAAATTATTCGAATTCACGCAATAACTGCTCTGATGGCAATCCCGACAGCTCGTGCAATGCGTGCAATTCGTGCAGGCCGTGCAATCGTGACAATACGTGCAGGCAAAACAATCCGTGCTGTCCGTTGTAAACATGCACTGTGAACAGCGCTCGCACCGCTCACAACGATGCGAGCCAGGGTTTTCTGTGGATTGTGCAGCCGAAACCTGTTGCCGAAGTTCGCGGAGCACGCGATCAAATTCACGTTTATCCAGGGGGGCGGACGGTGAAACTTCGGGAGAATTTTTTGCCATGAAACAACCTGCAGCTATAATTAAGGCCAATTAGTAAAAAAGGTGACAATGTAGAAGATAATAGTTGACAGCTCTCCAATCATGCTGTAATTTTACCGTAGTGCTGGGTCTTTCGGGTGACTTGTCCCCCCCTCAATCACCTGGAACAGCTTACCTTCTTAGGAGAGCAACCCAGCGCTACCGGTCCGACGAGGTTCCCCCCGACCAAATCGGCC